>DGHL01000115.1:210-18001 GCA_002392645.1 Prevotellaceae bacterium UBA3849 | reverse complement strand
TGTGGAATTATTTTTTTTGTCCCGAGTTACCGAGTTGTGGAATTATTTTTTGTCCCGGATTACCGAGTTGTGGAATTATTTTTTTGTCCCGAATTACTGAGTTGTGGAATTATTTTTTGTCCCGAATTATCGAGTTGTAGAATTAAAGTGTCTATTTTGTGGGATAATTTGGAGTAGCGAAAAGTTTTGTATGTCAAATTTTATGATAGTTGATTCTGTTTGGGAACCATTTGTATTGCAAACTTCGGACCCCGAAATTGAGTAGGAGCCCAAGTCGGTGGTTGCCTACATGTAAATAATTAATGACTTGTGATTCAAATTCTCCGAGTAATTCTGTTACGGCTTTTAATTCTATACCGATTTTATCATAACAAAAGAAATCCCAGTAGAAATCGTGTTGCAGAACTACGTTGTGGTATACCATGCAGATATGCTTTTCCCTTTCATAAGGGATGTTGTTTTCTTTTAGAAGAACTTCAAAGGCATCTTGGTAAACTTTTTCTTTAAATCCACATCCTAATTCATTGTGAAGTTGTAGCGCAATTCGCATTAATTTCTTACTTTCTTCTTTGTAAAGATATTCCATTAGATATAGAGATTCTATACTTTTCTGTTTTTTCCCCGAATTATCGAATTTCAGAATCTATAGTTTAATCTCTAATTCTATAATTCGGGAAAGAAGCCTATACAGTATCGATGAATTTTTGCTCTTGCTGGTTGAAGATGAGGATGGCGAGGATGAGGGTGACGACGAGGAATATACCACTGCCGATGAGTCCCTGTGCGGTGAAGGTGCCGTTGCCTAACCATGCGTATTTGTATGCCTCAAAGATAGGAGAGAGAGGGTTGAGGTTTATTAATTCACGGTATTTCTCTGGTGCGAAGCTGAGAGGGTAGATGATAGGAGTGCCGTACATGAGCAACTGGGTGCCGAAACCTACAAGGAAGTTGAGGTCGCGGTATTTTGTTGTCAGTGACGATACCAGGAGTCCCATTGCCATTGCGATGAATGCCACCATGAGTACATATACCGGGAAGAATACTATGGTCCAGTTGATGCTTAGTTCAAACTTGCCGGTGAGGACGTAGTAGGCATATACGCCAAAGAACATCAGCATCTGTATGCCGAAACGTATGAGGTTCGTGGTGCATGAGCTCAGAGGCACGATGAGTCGGGGGAAATACACCTTGCTGAACACTCCGGCGTTAGCTCCGAAGATGTTGGTGCATGCTCCGAAACAAGAGAGGAAATATCCCCATAGTGTGATGCCAGCCATGTAGAACAATGGCTGTGGCAGTCCGTCGGTGCTGATACCTGCCAAACCTCCGAACACGAACATGTACATGATGGTCGTGAAGATTGGCGAGATGAAATACCATAAAGGACCGAGTATGGTCTGTTTGTAAGTTGTTACGAAGTCGCGCCTGATGTATGATTTGTACAGGTCGCGATACTGCCAAAGGCCCTTGATGTCAACGTCAAACCAGTTGCGCTTTGGCGAGATGTGTGATATTCTGTCTTTTGGTTCCATGATTCTCGTATGTATATAACAATTTTCCTCAGAGAACGTATATGTCTTTGAGTTTTCGGTTGTTATGAAAAAAGGTCCAGGGTACTTGGGAAAAATACCCTTTGTAAGAATGCAAAGTTACTAAAAAAAACGCAAATTACAAATAAAATCTCTGAAAATAATGTGTAAAGAGCTCTTTTAACGGTAAAAAGTTGATGTTTTCGCTGATACTTCTGTGGAAATTCGTAAAGGAAAAGAGTTTCTTTGAGCGTGGATTAGTATGGCATGGTTGAAGTCGGGGCAATGTCCTGCGTAAGGATTGGCCGAATGGAATACTGTCGTAGCAAAAGTGTATGTTATTGGCGTACCAAAAATACAGTTGCATGATATTGCGCTGTAAAAGCTATCAAATTACAGTGTAAAAGCTATCAAATTACGATGTAAAAGCTATCGAATTACACCGTAAAAGCTATGCTTTTAGAATACACTGTCGTAAATGGTTGTCTATTAGTGATTTTGGATGGTGCTTTTCGTGAGACGGTTTCGATACAAATTACAGTTTTGGGAGGAATGTAAAAGAATGCTTAAATGGGTGTTTCCTGCCATTTTGTTATCGGCATGTGAGAGGCATGAAAAATGACTTGTAGTAACTTTTTCGCATGAGAGTATAATTTTTTTTTGATATGTCAGAAAAAAATATTAACTTTGCACATTAATATAGGTAATCAGAGATTTTTAGGATAAAAAATAACACTTGCAAACATAGATGAAAGTATCAATAGTAAAATACAACGCAGGCAACATCTTCAGCGTGATTAACGCTGTCAGGCGACTTGGCGTGGAGCCGGTGCTGACGGATGATGCGGCGGAGCTTATGTCGTCAGACAGGGTGATATTTCCGGGGCAGGGCGAGGCTCACAATGCCATGCAGTATCTCAGGGAGCGTAACCTTGACCAGGTGATACGTGACCTGAAGCAACCTGTGCTTGGCATCTGCATAGGCCAGCAGTTGCTTTGCCGTCATTCGGAGGAAGGCAACACCGACTGTATAGGAGTGTTTCCGATGGACGTGAAGAGATTCCAACCTACATGCCACGAGGAAAAGATTCCGCAGATGGGTTGGAACAGCCTTTCGTTTGTCAATGACTCTCCGCTCTTTGACGGGTTAAATGAAGGTGACTTCGTGTATTTCGTTCATAGCTACTACGTGCCGTATAGCGACGAATTTACCATTGCAAAGACCCATTTCACCCTGGATTATTCCGCGGCTATTCACAAGGATAACTTCTATGCTACGCAGTTTCATCCGGAGAAGAGCGGCAAGGTGGGCGAGACGATAATTAGGAACTTTATTGAAAAGTTGAAGGACTGAGAGACCATGGTGCGTCTTTCGGCAGAATAAAAAAACGACGATGATAGAACTGATACCAGCCATAGACCTGATAGATGGCAAATGCGTACGCCTCACAAAGGGCGAGTACGACAGTAAGAAAATATACAACGAAGACCCTGTAAGCCAGGCAAAGGAGTTTGAGCGACTCGGCTTCAAGCGGCTACACATGGTGGACCTCGATGGAGCGAAGTCGAAGCATATAGTCAACGACGCCGTGTTGAGAGCCGTGACGGAGGCAACGAGCCTCGTGGTGGATTTCGGCGGTGGCATCAAGACAGCCGAGGATATCGAGAAAGCTTTCGCAGCGGGAGCGTCGATGGTGACGCTTGGCAGTATCGCTGTCACCAATCCTGCACTGTGCGAGGAGTGGATAAAGCGCTATGGTGCAGACAAGGTGATACTCGGTGCAGATGTGCGCAATGGCATGATAAGCATAAACGGATGGAAGGAAGATTCTGCCGAGGAACTGATTCCTTTCCTTGAAAAGTATGTGCGTCTTGGGGTGAGAAACGTGCTGTGCACGGAAATTTCCAAGGACGGAACGCTGGGTGGTCCTGCCGTAGAATTGTACGAACGCATAATGGCGACATATCCGCAGCTCCATCTTATCGCCTCGGGTGGCGTAAGCTGTAACGACGACATAAAGCAGCTCGATGCAAAAGGCATCCCTGCCGTAGTGTTCGGCAAGGCATACTACGAGGGTAGGATAGACCCTGCGCAACTTTTCGCAAATTAAAACTCATAACTCATAACTCACAACTTGCTTGCAATATGTTAGCAAAACGAATTATACCATGCCTTGACGTGAAAAACGGTGAGACGGTGAAGGGTACGAACTTCGTAAACCTCCGTTCAGCTGGAGACCCGGTGGAACTGGGCAAGGCATACAGCGACCAGGGAGCAGACGAACTGGTATATCTTGACATAACGGCATCGCATGAGGGCAGAAAGACCTTCACCGATATGGTGACACGCGTGGCGCAGGAGATAAACATCCCCTTCACGGTGGGTGGCGGCATCAATGCCCTTGAAGATGTGGAGCGCATGCTTGCAGCCGGTGCCGACAAGGTAAGCGTAAACAGTGCCGCACTGCGTCGCCCTGAGTTGATAGACGAGATAGTGAAGCGCTTTGGTTCGCAGGTTTGCGTGTGTGCCATCGATGCCCGCAACGATGAAGACGGATGGCACTGCTATGTAAATGGCGGACGCATACGAGTGGAGCGTACTTTGCTGGACTGGGCAAAGGAGGTGGCAGACCGCGGAGCAGGCGAGATACTGTTTACCTCAATGAATCACGACGGCGTAAAGCAAGGGTTTGCCAATGAGGCGCTTGCCATGCTTTCAGATGCGTTGCCTATACCGATAATCGCATCAGGCGGAGCCGGAAAGAAAGAGCATTTCCGCGATGTGTTCCTTGAGGGTAAGGCAGATGCTGCACTCGCAGCCAGCGTGTTCCATTTTGGCGAGATACCTGTGCCAGAGCTTAAGCAGTGGCTGAGAGGCGAGGGAATAACGGTAAGGTGAAGACTTCTGGCTCTCCTGCCATCTTCGTAAGCGAGCAGGATTACTGCATTAGGATGAACAGAAAATATAATAACGATGAAGATAGATTTTGAGAAGGGCGGTGGCTTGGTGCCTGCCATAATACAGGACGCCGACACAAAGAATGTCTTGATGCTGGGCTATATGAATGAAGAAGCCTATCAGAAGACATTGGAAACTAAGAAGGTTACGTTCTGGAGCCGTGGACGCAAGTGTCTGTGGACCAAGGGCGAGACAAGTGGCAATTTCCTTGACCTCATTGACATCAAGGTGGATTGTGATAATGACACCTTGCTTGTGAAGGTGCATCCACATGGTCCTACATGCCATACCGGTACCGACACTTGTTGGGGAGAGGAAAACAAGTGATAGGGAAATAGGGATGGACGGATGAGAGACGTTACGAAATAAAATATAAAATACATTTAAATATAGCAATGGAAGAGAAAAATCCACTTTTGTTTCTCACAGAACTGCAAGATTTCATAGAGAAACGTCACGAAGAGATGCCAGAGGGCTCTTACACAACATCACTGTTTAAGGACGGACTGAACCGTATGGCTCAGAAGGTAGGCGAGGAAGCACTTGAACTCGTAATCGAGGCTACCAACGGCACTAACGACCGTCTGATTTATGAAGGTTCAGACATGCTCTATCACCTCATAGTGCTCCTTACTTCAAAGGGACTGCGCATAGAGGACCTCGCTGCAGAGCTTGCAGAGCGTCATAATCCTGGCTGGAAGAAGCACTAAAGTGCTGCGTGGCTTCGTTGCATCGTGGACGGCGTGTGCATGGCAGTGCCATGTGCAGACGTCGGTTCATGAAATCGTAGCTCGGTACGCAGTAAGGCTTCGTACGCCAATGGACGCCTGAGTCGTCTGGGCAGTAACTCATAACCCATAATCGTGAAATCACTATGCTGATAAACTACAAAAACGTAACCATAGGTCATTATGATGACGAGGTGGTGCTGAAGGGCGTTGACTTCAAGGTTAATGCCGGCGAGTTTATATATATAATAGGTAAGGTGGGCTCTGGTAAGAGCTCGCTGTTGCGCACCGTGTATGGTGAGCTGGAGATAGAAGAGGCATCGTCAGCCATCGTGCTTGGCAGGGATATGATGACCGTCAAGCGCAGTGAGGTGCAGAGCCTGCGCCGTGAACTCGGCATAGTGTTTCAGGACTTTAAGTTACTTACTGACCGCACCGTGAAGAAAAACCTTGAGTTCGTGCTGCGTGCCACTGGATGGAACGAACAGTATGACATAGACAAGCGCATAACGGAGGTGATGAAGTCGGTAAGCATGCAAGGCTATGAAGACAAGATGCCCCATGAGTTGTCCGGCGGAGAGCAGCAGCGTATAGCCATAGCTCGCTCACTGCTTAATTCTCCTAAGATAATTCTTGCTGATGAGCCGACGGGAAACCTTGACCCGGAAACGGCGGAAAATATAATAGGACTGTTTAGGGATATCTCTGCCACAGGCACCGCAGTGGTCATCACCACGCACAATATGTCACTGTTGGAGCAGTTCCCCGGCATAGTATATCAGTGCGAAGACGGCAAGTTGCGTAATCTTACGGAGAAGAACGTAAAGCAGTAGGCTGAGGGAGAAGCAAAGTGACGAATTGCTAAACTATCGAAATCCTCTGCCTCCTTCTGTCAGCAAGGCAGGCAAAGGTTGCGAAAGTTGAATTATATATAAGGAGAAAAATAATAAGGAACGTAAAAAACATAAATAAGCAGCAATGAAAGTAATGAAATTCGGCGGTACGTCCGTAGGATCAGCGGAGCGTATGCAGGGAGTGGCAAAACTCGTAACAAAGTCTGGAGACCCAACATTCGTTGTGCTCTCAGCCATGTCTGGAACAACAAACTCACTTGTGGAGATATCAGACTACCTCTATAAGAAGAATCCAGAAGGAGCACAGGAAGTAATCAATACACTCGAGAAGAAATACATGGCACATGTGGAGGAACTTTACTCTACAGACGCTATGAAGCAGAAGACACGTGAGTTCCTGAAGAAGGAGTTTGAGTATCTTCGCTCATTCACAAAGGACACCTTCACTTCTTTTGAGGAAAAGATCGTTGTAGCACAGGGTGAGGTGATGTCAACCAATATGGTGACAAACTACCTTAACGAGCAGGGCGTGAAGACCGTATTGCTCGATGCACTTACCTTCATGCGTACAGACAAGAATGCAGAGCCAGACATGCCATACATCAAGGAGCACCTGGCAGAGGTGATGCGTCAGAACAAGGGCTACCAGATATATATCACACAGGGTTTTGTTTGCCGTAACGCATACGACGAGGTTGACAACCTGCAGCGTGGTGGTTCTGACTATACCGCTTCACTCATCGGTGCAGCCATGGGTGCTGATGAGATACTCATCTGGACTGATATCGACGGCATGCACAACAATGACCCACGTTTCGTGGAGAAGACCGATGCCGTACACCAGCTGAACTTCGAGGAGGCTGCCGAGCTCGCATACTTCGGTGCAAAGATTCTGCATCCTACATGCGTACAACCAGCTAAGTTCGCAGGCATACCAGTACGTATCAAGAACACAATGGAGCCAGACGCAGAAGGTACCGTGATCAACAACGAGTTGGTACGTGGTAAGATCAAGGCCGTTGCAGCAAAGGACAATATCACTGCTATCAAGATAAAGTCTTCACGCATGTTGCTTGCTACAGGATTCCTGCGCAAGGTGTTCGAGATCTTCGAGAACAACAACACACCAATCGACATGATTACTACGTCAGAGGTAGGCGTAAGCGTCAGCATTGATAACAACAGCAACCTCAACCGCATAGTTGACGAACTGAAGAAGTATGGTTCGGTAACTGTTGATGAGGATATGTGTATCATCTGTGTTGCCGGCGACCTCGACTGGAGCAACGTGGGCTTCGAGACACTCGTTACAGACGCAATGGCAAACATACCTGTACGTATGATTTCCTATGGCGGCTCAAACTACAACATCTCGTTCCTCATCCGCGAGTCAGACAAGAAGCAGGCTCTGCAGAACCTTTCTGCAAAACTGTTTAATTAAGAATAGCGTGTTATGGGTCGATAAATGATTATCGCCCCATAGCACATTACTCATAACTTGTAATTATGAATTTTCCAATAGAGAAATTCAAGGGCATAGAGACACCTTTCTATTACTACGACAGAAAGTTGCTTAATGATACCCTTGACACTATAAAGAAGGAACTGTCACAGCATCAGGGATATCACCTGCACTATGCTATCAAGGCAAATGCCAACATAGAGGTGTTGCGTGAGATACAGAAGGCAGGCTTCGGCGTTGATGCCGTGAGCGGTGGCGAGATACAGCGTGCGCTCGATGCTGGTTTTGATGCCGGCAAGATTGTATATGCCGGCGTAGGTAAGGCTGACTGGGAGATAAACCTGGGACTCGATGCTGGTATATTCTGCTTTAATGTAGAGTCGCTCGAAGAGCTAAACATCATCAATGAGCTTGCTGCAGCAAAGGGTAATACTGCCAAGGTATGCTTCCGTATAAATCCTAACGTCGGTGCGCATACACATGCCAACATCACTACAGGTCTGGCAGAAAACAAATTCGGTATCGCCATGGAGGACATGGAGACTGCAGTCAAGGCTGCCGTGGCTCTTGCCAACATCGAGTTCATAGGACTGCACTTCCACATAGGTTCGCAGATACTTGAGATGGGTGACTTTGAAGCACTTGCCAAACGCATCAATGAGTTGCAGGACCGTCTTGAGGAACAAGGCATCAAGGTGCAGAATATCAACGTAGGCGGCGGACTCGGCATAGCATACGATGATCCAGATGGTAAGCCTATACCAGACTTTAAGAAGTATTTTGACACCTACGCCAAGAACCTACAGTTGCGCGAAGGCCAGCAGATGCACTTCGAACTTGGTCGTGCCGTGGTAGGTCAGATGGGTTCACTCATCACCCGTGTATTGTATGTAAAGCATGCACACGTAAAGCAGTTCGCCATCGTCGATGCAGGCATGAGCGATCTGATACGTCCGGCACTTTACGATGCACACCATGAGATACAGAACCTTACAAGCACAGAAGCAGAGGAGACGTATGACGTCGTAGGTCCGATATGCGAGTCAAGCGATGTCTTCGGCAAGGAAGAAAAACTTCCTGCTTGTCATCGTGGTGACCTCATAGCATTGCGTTCTGCAGGTGCATACGGAGAGATAATGGCATGCCAGTACAACTGTCGCAAGTTGCCAAAGGCATACCTAATGTAAGCAGAGCATTATGAGTGGTGAGTGACAGGTGTAGGCTGAAACGGTGTGCACCTTTTGCTCATCGCCGGGCAAGAACTCATAATCCATACCATAGAACTATGATATCATTACCTATAATTATAACCTTGGGGGTACTGCTGCTGCTGGGGATTATTGCTCCCCTGTTCAGTCCGTTTAGCAGAAAGGTTGAGGAAGAGGGAGTAGCTTCCGGCTCAGACAACGGAGCCTCGCTGCCTCCTGTGTCAATAGTGCTTGCAGAGCACGATTGCTATCATTACCTTGAAAGGGTGCTGCCGCATTACCTTACTCAGGAATATCCCGCAGGCTATCAGGTTGTGGTCGTTATAGACCAGAGCGACGTGAAGTCTGAGGACTACCTGAAGCTGATGTCTGAGAAGTATCCGCATCTGTACTATACGATGTTGCCAGACTCTTCACTCTATGTAAGTCGCAAGAAACTTGGACTCACGTTGGGTATAAGGGCAGCAAAGTATGAATGGTTGCTGTTTGCCGACGTCAACTGCAAACCGTCGTCAAATGAATGGCTCGCCGCCGTGGCGCGTCACTGCACAGACGACAAGAACATGGTGCTTGGCATGACACCTTATGAGGAAGACACGCCTACATACTATCGCTTCGAGCATCTGCGTACCATGCTCTATCACCTTCGCAGTGCGCAGCGTGGCATGGCTTTCAGCACCAACCAGTCAATGATGATAATGCGTCGCAGCGAGTTCTTTGAGCAGCGTGGCTTCTCTGGTAACCTTGAGTTTGCAAGGGCAGAGTATGAGTTCCTTGTCAATAAGTTCGCAAAGGAAGACAAATGTGCCATAGCCATTGAGCCAGAAGCAAGGATGGAGCAGTTTGAACCGGCCGAGGAATACATGAGAATGAAACGTCTCTATGCCCTTGACGCCTTGAAAGGCCTCGATAGGTCGGCAAAGTTCAAGTCTATGTATAAGATAGACTTGTATATGATGCACCTGTTCAATATACTGTCCTTCATCGCCGTATGTATCGGCGTGCTACTCACGGCAATGCAGTATGAACTGTTACAGATTCCAGGACAGGCAGACATACTGAAGGCATTCGGCACCATAGACGGTGTGACGCTGTTGGGTGGTTCGGTACTATGTTGGATAATATCATTGGTGGAGCGTTGCTGCCTATACAGCAGTAAGTTGGAGTACTTCAACTCCATCGGTTCGCTTGCCGCAGTGCTTTATGAGTGGACCATAAGCATTAGGAACATGTTCCTGCGCATCAGCTATATGTCAGCCGATAAGAATGATTTCATAACCCATAAGCTATAAATGAGGGTATTACATTACATACGTGATTTTACGGTAGCCGGCAGTGACGCCGTGCTGGCGGTAAAGGCAATGCTCGCCTCCACCTCCAAGGTGGTGGAAAACCATCTGCTTACCGCCACGCCCCTTGCGGTCGACTATGTAGAAATGCTGCGTGAGCAGTATGGCATAGAGGTGCATGTGGTGCCGCGTCCTGTGCATCGTAACCCTTTCAGCTACCTCACTATAGGTGGCAAGGTAAAGCATGTGCTGAAACAAGTGCAGCCCGACCTTGTGCATGTGCATGGCTCTTGGGATTACCTTGCTTCCGTTGTAGAACGTAAGGCGCGCAAGCGCCACCTCGTCACTATCGTGTCGCCTCATGGCGGCTTGTCTTCAGCATCACTCAATACGGCGTTCTGGAAAAGCAAACTGCCGCGTATTCTGCTTTATCAGATGTGGATGGTGCGCAACAGTACTTCCGTCATAGCCATGGGCAATGCGGAGAGTGACGATATCAAGAACCTGCGACTGAAGAAACGCGTAGAGGTAATGCCACAGGTACAGAAAGACAATCCCGTCCAGGAACCGTTGGCAGATGCCTTGATGGCGGCATACCGCAAGGCGCTCGACTCATCATACCTCAATTACTTGACGAAAGAGGAACGTCAGCTTGTACGCGACATGGTACGTGCAGCCGTCACAAAGGACGAGCCCGACCTTCAGGTGACCGTTCCGCATGGAGTGTCCTTCCGTCGTATGTACCTGTATGCATACGATGAGGATGCGATGCCTCTGTTCGTTGAAGGCGCACAGAAGCAGCAGGTGCAGATACCTCCGGTGTTCAAGGAAGATGCCGTGCCGCGCTATGTGAACAAGAAAGCGAAGAAACGCGGACAGCTTAAGGATGTCGAGACACAACTGAAGAAAAGCAGGATACCTGCAGAATATGTCAACGAGAATATAGCGGTCACCCTGCTCGGCAAGGCAAGTAAGATAGGGCGCAAGCGCCTTACCCTGAGACAATGGACAGAGATATACGATCTGTTCAGGAACATAGACTTCGATGAAGAGATAGTAGCGAGAGAACTGAAACGACAACGTCTGAAGAACTTCACTAAGAAGATACAAAAGACATTAGGCAAATATTACAAACTACCAGCGGGGTTCGACATCTTCTGATGCCGCACCCCGTTTATGACATAACCTATTACAATGAAATACGACATAGAAAGAGACATAAACTACCTTCGCTTGCTGGCGAAATCATTCCCTAATGTAGCTGCAGCATCAACGGAGATTATCAACCTCTCTGCCATACTCAACCTTCCGAAGGGTACTGAGCACTTCCTTGCCGACATACATGGCGAGCATGAGGCCTTCCTGCACGTGCTGAAGAATGCTTCGGGACGTATATCACAGAAGGTAGATGAGATATTCGGAGAGTACATGCCAAGCGCAGCCAAGAAGGAACTGTGCACTTTAATATACTATCCTGAGCAGAAACTGGAACTTATAAAGGCAAGGGAGGAAAACCTCGACGAGTGGTACCGCATGACCCTGCACCAGCTCGTAAAGGTATTTCGCGTCATCAGTTCGAAATATACACGCTCCAAGGTGCGCAAGTCTTTGCCCCCAGAGTATAGTTACATACTTGAGGAACTGCTGCATACGCGTACGGAAGAAGCAAACAAGGTGGCATACGTCAACGTCATCATCGACACCATAATATCCACCGACAGCGCTGACGACTTCATCACTGCACTTGCCAACGTGATACAGCGTCTCGCCATAGACCAACTCCATATCCTCGGCGATGTGTACGACCGTGGTCCTGGTGCACACATCATAATGGACAAGCTCAGTGAGTATCACTCATGGGACATACAGTGGGGCAACCACGACGTGCTTTGGATGGGAGCCTGTGCCGGCAATGATGCCTGCATCTGCAACGTCATACGCCTTTCATTGCGATATGCCAACCTCCTTACCCTTGAAGACGGCTATGGCATCAACCTCATGCCACTCGCCACCTTTGCCATGGAAACATACGGCGATGACCCATGCGAGGCATTCCAACCAATACTCAATCCAGAGAACAAAGACCGCTTCGACCAAAAGACCCTACGCCTCATGGCAATGATGCACAAGGCAATAAGCATATTGCAGTTCAAGGCTGAGGCTCAGATATTCAAGCGCAATCCGTCTTGGAACATGCAAGACCGCTGTGTACTCGAGACTATAGACTATGATGGCGGCACATGCCGCGTAGATGGTAAGGAATACAAGTTGCTCGACAATAAATTCCCTACGGTCAACGCATCCAATCCAAGTGAGTTTACCGATGAGGAGCGTCAGCTAATGGAGAAACTCCACCACTCCTTCAAGGTGTCGGAGAAATTGCGCCGCCACATACGCACGTTGCTCACTCACGGATGTATGTATGCCATATACAACAACAACCTGCTCTTCCATGCCTCCATACCGCTCAATGCCGACGGTTCGCTCAAGGAGGTGGAGATAATACCTGGCGTGAAGTGTTCGGGACGTTTGCTCCTCAAGCGTACCGGCATGCTCGTTCGCTCAGCCTTTGCCAGTGACACTCCGAAGGAAGAGAAGCAATATGCCAGGGACTATTTCCTATATCTGTGGTGTGGTAAGGATTCATGTCTCTTTGACAAGTCAAAGATGGCTACCTTTGAGCGCTATTTCATCGCAGAGAAGGAAACCCATGTGGAGGAAAAGGGCTGGTACTTCAAACTACGCGACCAGGATGATTCTGCAGAACGTATGGCAGACACGGTGCTCGATGCCTTCGGTGTTACCGGACCTAACCGCCACATAATCAACGGTCATGTCCCTGTGCATGTGAAGAAGGGTGAGTCACCTATAAAGGCAAACGGAAAACTAATGGTCATAGACGGTGGTTTTGCAGAGCCATATCACAAGGAGACTGGCATTGCCGGCTATACGCTGGTATATCACAGCCGTGAGTTTGAACTCGTACAGCACGAGCCGTTCATCAACGTCGAGGATGCCATACGTGAGGGCCGCGACATTAAATCGTCCACCCAGATAGTTGCAACCACAGGGCATCGCCTGCATGTAGAGGATACTGACCGCGGCAAGGAACTCAAGAAGCAGATAGAAGACCTCCGCGAACTTCTCTATGCATACCGACATGGATTCATTACGGAGGTGAAATAGCGGGTGACAGGCCACAGAATTGCGGTATCTTTCCTGCATATCCTTCGAAAGTAACAAGCATGATGCATCTGTTTTCTGGTTGCAGCAGCTTGACAAGCAAAGATTTTAGTCCGCTTGACTTGGGAAGACATCTCGTTTTTTGCGAACAAATGAAACCATGCCTGAAAATGCAAAATAGAGCGGTTTTGGGTGATAAAAACATCAAAAAAGAGATAAAAATCAGAGGCTTTGGTTATAATTTAACAGTTTTTGCCTCGCTATTTGTGCTTTTTTATGCTGTAATTCGATAGCTTCTACACTGTAAAAGCTATCGAATTACGTTATAAAAGCTATCGAATTACAATTCAAAGGAGTTGCTGCGAAATGTAAAAGTCGTGTATAGCTCTGTATCACAGTGCTTTATGCAATATCGAAATTTAGGGGCATTTTCAGACCGAAAATGACTTTCGTGATTTTGAAGGCAAAAATGCTCAAGTTAAATACGATTCAAGGGTGAAAAACAGGAGGGGTAAACAGGTGGCGTAAAGAAGAATTTTTGCACAATAATTTTGTAGATTAGAAAAAAATACATAACTTTGCAATCAGATAAGTAGGTGTGCATAATTATCTATATAATCCTTGCATCACCTGACGATGCATCTTCAGCACTTTTATATACCATAACTCAAACAATAGATACATAATTATAATATGACAAGGATTCTCGTGGCCGTAACGATGTTGTTGCTGGCTTTGGTTACCAAAGCACACTGCAATGACAAGGGAGCAGGGGCACGCAGTATCGTTATACTGTATGAAAACGATGTGCACTGCGCCATAGATGGCTATAAAAACATGCAGGGACTGTATAACGCCATCAGGCAGGCTGACACATGCGACGTGGCAATGGTAAGTTGCGGTGACTTCCTGCAGGGAGCACTGGCAGGTGCGTTGTCGCAAGGAAAATACGTTACCGATATAATGCGCGTGATGAGCTACGATGCACTGACATTGGGCAACCATGAATTTGACTATGGAGTGCCGCGCATGATGGAACTGCTGAATGAATTGCAGAAGCCGGTTACATCGGTGAACTTCTTCAAGACGGGTGCAGAGAATGCAGTATATCAGCCATACGTGATGAAATGTTTCGCCGGCAGGAAGATAGCTTTCGTAGGTGTCACCACACCTGAAACTATGCGCTCGGAGGCATACGCCTTCGTGGATGCCGAAGGGCATCGCATTTATGACCTGCGCCCGGCAGATACCTATAGGCTGGTGCAGGACGCGGCGGATGCGGCGCGCAAAAGCGGAGCAGACTACGTAGTGGTACTGTCGCACCTCGGTGAGGAGATACGCTCCACCGGTATATGGTCGCACGGACTCGTGGAGGCCACCCACGGCATTGACGTGGTGCTCGACGGACATACGCATGCACAGATAGTACGCGATGAAGTAGCGAACGATAGTGGGCACAAGGTGCCGCTGACACAGACAGGTACCGAGTTTGCTAACGTGGGAAAGCTGATCATAACGGCAGACGGACGTATAATGACAGAACTGATACCACTGGGTAGCATATCATACGTGGATGAGCGTGTGGCAGCGGTTACAGACAGCGTGAAGGCTCTTATCGACAAGGTGTCGTCGCGCCATATAGCGACGTTGGCAACAACTATGCCGGTGAAGACTGACGACGGTGTATGGATAGTGCGCCGTGAGCAGGCTGCTATAGGTTCCGTGGTAGCGTCAGCCTACAGGACTGCGACAGGAGCAGAAATAGGTTTGGTGAACGGTGGCAGCCTGCGCAACGGTCTGCCGGCTGGTGACATCAACTATGGCAACGTGATATCCGTGCAGCCATTTGACAACCATATATGCCTGATAGAGGCTACGGGCGAGCAGATACTCGGTATGCTGCGCAAGTGTACGGCGAACTACCCTAAGGCAGATGGCTCATTCCCTCATGTTGCAGGTATGCGCTATGTGCTTGACACTGTGACACACGACGTTACGGGCGTAGAGGTGGAAGATGGCAAGACGGGACGCTACACAGCGATAGAACCCGGCAGGTGTTATACGGTGGGAGTGAGCGACTATTATAGTAACGGTGGATTCTACGGCACTCTGAAAGACTGCCGTCTGATAAAGAGCAGCACGAAGCTGACGCGTGACGTGCTGGCGGAATACCTGGAGCATGAGTTTAACGGAACGACAAGAAAATAAAAAAACTGACTGATATGACTAGCAAGATTTTAAAGACGGCAGTGGTCACTACGCTGCTGGCGGCCGTGCAGGGAATGGCACAGGCGCAAACGGAGTTTTCATCTACTATTTACAAGTTTATCAACAAAGCCAACGAGCGCGAGAACCTTGACGACGTAAGCCGCAAGGGCTACGAGGCTGCGGAGTGGCGTATGGAAGCACCAAACAAGGATGTAAAGAGTGTTGACGACATATTTGCTTTTCGCTGGACGGGTGGTCCATTCCGTAATACAGGTGCAAAGAGTGAGTTGCCGGATACTAACTATGTGCCGACGCGCAAGGGCATGGACAAGATGTATCTCTCTGGCAGTTCACGCCTGTCAGACAAGGAAATGCAGGTGGTGCTGCCATGGCTTAAGGAGCATGCCGGCGATATGCCTATATACATCCTTGACCTTCGCCAAGAGACTCATGGATATGTCAATGGCAACCATGTGTCATGGTATGGCTACATAAACTGGTCGAACATAGGAAGACGACGCGAGGATATCATGCACGAGGAGGATTCGCTGTTCCACTCTCTCAGGGGCAAGACCATAGTAGCAGGCAAGATAAGCAGTTCAAACAACTACATCATGTCTAATGCACAATATATTAAAGTAAGCGTTGACAGCGCATGGACGGAGAAGGAAATGGTGGAGCACTACGGCTTGCGCTATCTGCGACTAGCTGCGCTCGACCACGTATTCCCATGCGACTACGTGATAGACCAGTTCCTTGATATATACCGTTCTCTGCCAGAGCGTGCGTGGGTTCACATGCACTGTCAGGCAGGACGTGGCAGAACTACGCTTTGGATGTCTTTCTTCGACATGCTGCGCAATCCAGACCTGCCAATGAAGGACATACTGTATCGTCAGACTCAGCTTGGCGGCACCAGCCTGTACTATCAGGGCCAGCGCAAGGGCGAGCAGAAGTGGCGTGTGAGCCTCTTCGCGGAGACTAGCTACCTTGTACCATTGCTCTATGCATACGTGCAGGACAACAAGCAGAATGGCTACTCGGTATCATGGTCAGAGTGGAAACGACAGAAGTTTGGCAGATAACGGTATGACGATATGTTATATATGATGTTTAACGATATAAAAGTAAGGGAAATATGAAAAGACTGTTTTTGACATTATTTGTTATGGCAATGACGGTAGTGGCAATGGCACAGACTATGACGCTGCGCAAGGGCGGTTCTACCGTAGGTGAGATTCAGAGCGACGGTACGGTGCGCATCAGCGGTACCACTGTAGGCAAGATAGAGTCTAACGGTGACATCCGCGTGGGTGGTTCTACCGTAGGTAGGATAGAGTCTAACGGTGATATCCGCAAGAATGGTTCCACCATAGGCAGGGTGGAATCTAATGGCGATGTGCGTAAGAATGGCTCTACCATAGGCAGGATTGATTCTAACGGCGATGTGCGCATGAATGGTTCCACCATAGGCAGGGTGGAGAATATGACTGACATCCGCAAGGTGGCAGTGGTTTATTTCTACGAGTTCTTCAGACTGTAGGCGGATAACGTCGCGCATATACTGATAAACGGCGATTTCAACAAATCTGTTGAAATCGCCGTTTATGCTTTGCTAAGTATATGTCAGTTTCTGTGTTCTGTGGTTATCCAACCTGACTGCCTGGCTTCACGTCGGTAGAGGTAGTGGTGACGCTCAGCGTGCCGTCATAGTTTACGGCAGAGAGAATCATGCCCTGGCTTTCTTCGCCCATCATCTTGCGGGCTGCGAAGTTGGCAACGAACAATACCTGTTTGCCTACCAATACCTGTGGGTCTTCGTAGTATGCAGCGATGCCGCTGAGGATGGTGCGGCCGTCAGGCGTACCGTCGTCAATGTGGAACTTGAGCAGTTTCTTTGACTTCTTCACCTTTTCGCATGAGGTTACGAGACCTACGCGGATGTCGAGCTTTTCGAAGGTCTCGAAATCTACGTTCTCCTTTATTGGCTCTGGCTTGTAGTTGGCTGCCTCGTTGGCTTTCTTGGCATCCTCCAGTTTCTGCAGTTGTGCATCGATAACACTGTCTTCAATCTTTTCAAACAGCAGTGCTGGTTCAGCCAACTGGTGGTCAGCCTTGAGAATGTCCATGCTGCCGAGCTGTTCCCACTCAAATGTTGGCAGGTTGAGCATCTCGCGCAGTCTCTTTGAAGAGAATGGCAGGAATGGCTCGAAGGCTATGGCGAGGTTAGCTGTCAGTTGCAGGCATACGAAGAGGATGGTCTTGACGCGCTCCGGGTCTGTCTTCCATATCTTCCATGGCTCGCACTCGGTGATGTAGCGGTTGCCTATGCGTGCAAGGTTCATGGCCTCCTTCTGCGCCTCGCGGAACT
>DGHL01000115.1:0-160 GCA_002392645.1 Prevotellaceae bacterium UBA3849 | reverse complement strand
TCGCGGAACTTGAATTGCTCCAGATGTTCCTCTACGCGCTCCTTGACGTCCTTGAACTCAGAAATGGCTTGGTTGTCAACGTCGAGCAGTTCGCCGCATGCAGGAACCTTTCCGTCGAAATATTTCTTGGTAAGTTGCAGGGCGCGGTTTACGAAGTTGC
>DGHL01000074.1:12209-12391 GCA_002392645.1 Prevotellaceae bacterium UBA3849 | reverse complement strand
TTGAAAATTCTATAGGAAGCAAATTTCGACCAAAATTCTTTGTAATTATTACAGTTTTGTGAGCATAATGGGAACATTCGCCCAATATAACCGCCATCCCCCCTCCCTGCATTGAATATAGGGAGGGGGGATGGCTATCGCATGGTATTTTTCACTTTTCACTTTTCACTCTGAGCGAAGCG
>DGHL01000074.1:0-12143 GCA_002392645.1 Prevotellaceae bacterium UBA3849 | reverse complement strand
GAAAATATTCACTATCTGGTTGGCATCAGCCATGGTGATTGCTTTGTCACCATTTACATCGGCTGCAGCCACGTTGAAGTTCGCGATGCTTGACGGGTCTGTTGACAGGAAGTAGTTCACCACTGCGTTGGCGTCTGCCATCGTTATGCTGCCGTCACCGTTCACGTCGCCGAGGATGTATGGTTTCTCTATCACCACTGCCGTACCGGCTACAGGCGTGAGCGTCGTTGTTGGATCAGACAGTTCCTTACCAAATGACAGCGACAACCTGCAGAAGGTGTAATAATCCACTCCATCTGATGTGCCGTAGAATGCCGTGCGTGACGGTGCGGTCACCTCGTAGCCGTCGGCCGGGATGAAGCCGCCGAGAGTCTGGAAACATTTCGCAGTACCATTGACGCTGAGTTTAGAGCCTTCGCCGCCAACCTTCAGTGTGGTACGGTAGTATATTCTTGTTGTTCCGTTTAACTGACGTTGTTCATATTCCCTTCCCTGCACGCCATAGTTGTCTGCGGTGACGTTCACCGTCACCTTGCCGTCTATGTCGAGGGTATTCGTGCTGGTATTGTTCATCACTATGCCGTTTACGCCGGCGGTGATGTCGAGCGTGCCTGTGCCGCCGATTACCACGTTGCGTGAGTTACTGTGCAAGCCTACGCCTTTGCTTGAGGATATGCTGCAGTCGCCCGTTACGTTGATGCGCAGTGTGTCAAGGGTGGTGTACAGTGCGTAGCCACCTGTTGAAGTCAGTTCCATTATGCTGGCATTCTCAAGGTACAGTGTCTTTGTGTCAGGGTCGTATGAGGCAGTGCCGGTTACGCCGGGGATGGCGGTGAGGTCTTTGCAGTTCAGGGACGTAATAGGTTTAGCATTGATAGTGACGTCATAAGTATCCACTTTACAAGTGAAATAGCCTGTCTCTGGGTTTGCATAGACACCATCTATTTTTGACTCGTCATACTGAATTTTGCCTACCAGTTTATCACATTTATAAAACATATTGTAGGACGAAGAACAATTCCACGAATCATTACAATATATTGTAATCAGATTATAACAATTATTAAACATCCAATCCATATCCTGCACGTTTGAGGTATCAAAACTTCTGACGTCAAGATTTGTAATTCTTTTGCAGTTATCGAACATGGATTTCATATTTGTCACTTTAGAGGTGTTAAAACCACTGACATCAAGACTAGTAAGTTCATAACATGCGCAGAACATAACACTCATATCCGTCACATTGGATGTGTTGAACCCCGATAGGTCAAGGCTTGATAATTTGTAGCAATTATAGAACATAGCATACATGTTCTGTGCATTGGATGTATTGAACCCTGATATGTCAAGGCTCGTCAATTCATAGCAACTACGAAACATCTCATTCATGTTTATGGCACTCGAAGTGTCAAAACTTCCGAGGTCAAGACTGGGGAGTTTGCCACAGCTATCAAACATATGTCCCATTTCTATCACATTAGAGGTATTAAAATTATCCAATTTAAGAGAGATGAGATTATAGCATTTATGGAACATGTAGGACATCTGCTCCACTTTTTCAGTATTGAAATTGCTCAAATCAAGAGAAGTAAGAGCCGAGCAACCATCAAACATGTGCGACATTTCCTTTACATTTCCCGTATTAAAACTACTCAAGTCAAGAGAGGAGAGTCTTGAGCAGCCAGAAAACATCAACCCCATATATTTTACTTTGGAAGTATTGAAATTTCTCAAGTCAAGGCTTGTAAGACTACTGCAACCGCAAAACATATTATTCATGCTCGTTACCTCTGAAGTATTCAAGTTGCTTAACCCTTGAATACTGGTCAGAGACGACATTTGATAGAACCATAACTGACAACTCTTCGGGCGTGCCTCAGAAAAGGATGATTCAAAAACTACAGTCCTGATATATTCGTGAAAAGAATACCATCCAGGCATGCCCAATGTATTACTAACATCATAAACGTTATCTACATCTGGCATCTCTCCATAACTAAATGTCAGTATTCCTTCATTATACACTGCATAAGCAGTAGGGGTTGCCTTAGCAGCTATACCCATCATTAAAAACGCAAAGATTAACAGATAAATCTTCTTACAGTATTTTACTGAATCCATACCTAATTGTTTGATTTTTAGTTAGAATTATTTTTTCATATATACGCAAAACGTCCGCACACGCAGCCATCAGGCTACGTATGCGGACGCATCATTTTCCTTTCCTATAGAGGTTATTATATAGTGAGTGATATACAAATTATTGAATTGAGCAAATATTTGCCCAATGAAATTCATTGCATTATGATTGTTTAACATCATCGTTATCTTCTTGAAATGGGGTTGTCGGAATAAACCCGCCACAAACCGGAATCAAGACTAGGACGAGGTTCTGCACTCCCACATACTTACTCGCTATCAGCACACTTTTCGAGAACCCTGACCAATGACTACGTCATATACCTTCGGCTCATGACCATATTTGGCAGAGAAACGCTGCTTTGCCGTAGCAATGAAATCGTCGTAGAGTTCGTTCTTTACAAGGTTTATGGTGCAGCCACCGAAGCCACCACCCATTATACGCGAACCGGTAACGCCACACTCACGGGCAATGTCGTTAAGATAGTCCAGTTCTTCGCAACTTACCTCATAGTCTTTTGACAGACCATCGTGAGTGGCATACATAAGCTCACCAACCTTCTCATAGTCGCCGGCAACGAGTGCATCACACACGCCCAGGACTCTGTCTTTCTCACCGAGTACGAACGTAGCACGCTGTATGTCCTCTGCACTGACATCGCCCTTGACTTCCTCAAGGTCTTCCCATGTGCAGTCGCGCAGCGTCTGTATCTTACGCTCAGGATGCTTTGCCTGCACTGCCTTTGCCACATTCTCGCAAGAGTTACGTCTGTCGTTGTATGGAGAACCTGCAAGCTCGTGCTTCACGCAAGAGTTGAGCAATACGAGTCGGTAGCCTTCTGGCTTGAATGGGAAATACTCAAACTCACGACTGTTACAGTCAAGGCGCATGAGCTTTCCTTCTTCACCAAACACGCTGGCAAACTGATCCATGATGCCGCAGTTGCAGCCGATATACTTATGTTCGGTAGCCTGACCGGCAAGGACGATGTCCCACTTGCTTATCTTATTGTCAGCAAAGAGGTCATTGAGTGCACAACCAAAGCAACTCTCCATTGCCGCACTTGACGACATGCCTGCTCCGAGTGGAACGTCACCGGCAAAGGCTATATTGAAACCCTTGACATCTACTCCAAGCAGACGAAACTCCTGCACCATGCCGTATATGAAACGTGCCCATGTTGCCTTAGGTCCTTCCTTGTCATCAATGGCAAACTCTACCCTATCCTTCAAATCTATAGCGTAAGCCATAACTTTGTCGGTGCCATTAGGACGCACCTCTGCCATTACGCCGCAATCCACAGCACCTGGGAATACGTAGCCTCCATTGTAGTCGGTGTGCTCACCGATTAGGTTTATACGACCAGGAGAGAAATAGATGTTGCCTGTCTGACCATCAAAATGCTTTACGAACCTACTTCTTACAAATTCTATATCCATAGTCTAAATATGTTTAAGTTGTTAGTTTATTTTTAGTTATAGATGGAATATACCTATTCCCACCGTAATTCTATTCGTTATATGTTTCTGAACGATTGCCATAGGTTATCGCCTGGCAGCGGTGCCTCTACGCAGATAAGCTGTTTTGACACAGGATGCGTAAACTCTACCTTACGGGCAAGCAACGATATGCTACCGTCTGGGTTACTACGGTCTGCACCGTATTTTAGGTCGCCTTTTATAGGGCACCCCATCTTTGCAAGCTGACACCTTATCTGATGATGGCGTCCCGTAAGCAGTCGTACCTCCAGCAAGGAGTAACGGTCGCTTGCACCTATCAGCTTATACTCCAACACCGCCTTCTTTGCATTTGGTCGCTCCCTGTCGTAGGCGTACGACTTATTCTGCTTCTCATTGCGCACAAGCCAGTGAGTAAGAGTGCCCATCTCTGCCTGCGGACGATTCTTGGTTATAGCCCAATACGTCTTTTGCACCTCATCATGCTTGGCAAACATGGCGTTGAGACGCGACAAGGCTTTTGACGTCTTTGCAAATACAACGACGCCTTGCACAGGACGGTCAAGCCTATGAACGACACCGAGAAACACGTTGCCGGGCTTCTGGTGCTTCTGCTTTATCCACATCTTGACAATTTCAGAAAGGGGGACATCGCCAGTTTTGTCACCCTGCACGATCTCCCCACTTTCCTTATTGACTATAATAATGTGATTGTCTTCGTATAGAACTGTCATTTCTTACATATTCATGCCGCCGTCGATCTGGATAACCTGACCGCTGACATAGCTTGACATATCGGAAGCGAGGAAAAGACATACGTTAGCGATGTCCTCTACCTGACCACCACGACGAAGCGGAATCTTCTTCATCCAGTCTGCACGAATCTCTTCTGGCAACTGTGCAGTCATAGCTGTCTCAATGAAACCTGGTGCTACGGCATTGGCACGTACACCCTTTGGACCGAGCTCCTGTGCGATAGACTTTGCCAAACCTATCATACCTGCCTTTGAAGCAGAGTAGTTACACTGGCCTGCATTGCCGTGAACACCTACCACAGAAGACATATTGATGATAGAACCACCACGCTGACGCAGCATGATAGGTGCACAAGCATGGATGAAATTGAATGCTGACTTAAGGTTTACATTGAGCACTGCATCCCACTGAGCCTCGCTCATACGGAGCATCAGGCCGTCCTTTGTGATACCTGCATTGTTAACCAAAACATCGATAGAACCGAAGTCTTCCTTAATCTGCTTTACTACCTTGTCGGTCTCCTCGAAGTCGGCTGCATTACCTGCATAAGCCTTACATGTTACTCCAAGAGCCTCTATCTCCTTGCGTGTGGCCTCAAGTCCTGCTGCCATATCATCATTGAGAACCAAATCCGTGAAAGCAATGTTTGCGCCTTCCTGCGCGAACTTCATGGCTACCGCCTTACCGATGCCACGTGCAGCACCCGTTATGAGTGCTGTCTTACCTGTTAAAAGTCCCATTTCTTGTTTTTATATTATTGTTTGTATAGTTTCTGTCTTTATATTTTTACCATTGTATCACAATCCACCTTTACGAAGTGCGCCATAAACGAACTTGGCTACCAAAGGACGGCTGGTATCGTCTGTCAGTCCGTGTCCCAACCTACCATAGATGTAAGGCACCTCGAGTCCTTTTATACAATAGTGGGTTATATCTGCCACTATGTCTATATTCTCAATATCGAACTCGCCTTCCTTATTTCCCTCGGCATACACCTTTCGGAAAATGGCTATCTCATCGGCATCGAACTTCTTACGCACCTTCTCTACCATCCAGATATTCCTGAAGAACTCTGCACGCAGGTTACCGTTACGAACAACCGTCTCCCTAATCTGGGAAAGATGGGTGTATATCAGCTCTATGATTTTCTCCTGCGGACGCATTTTCATCGCCGCAACCTCATCAAGTTTGTCGGACAAACGCTCCAATTCGCTCTCTATGACCGCAGAATATATATCTTCCTTACGACCGAAATATGTATATAATGTGCGGCGGCCCTTACCTGAGGCATTGGCTATATCGTTCATAGTAGTGCCTTCAAGACCATTCTTTGCGAACAATTGTCGCGCAACATCAACGAGGGTCTGTCTTGTTTTGGATATTGACATTTGCTTCAACTATCTTGGTTTTCCTATGCAGACCACATTGTTTGCACATGAACCAATATATGTGCAAAGTTAGTTATTTCTATTGGAATATCCAAAGAACGCCATTCTATTTTTAGAAATATTAACTCAAACTATTCGTTCATGCCCATGAGGAACTCCGTATGGTCCTTGGAACGACGCATTACATTGCTCACCACATTCATTGCCTCTTGTGCATTCATATCTGCAATCTGATTACGCAGTATCCACATCTTCTCGGTAGTGAAGCTGTCGAGCAGCAGATCATCCCTACGCGTACTTGACTGTATAAGGTTCACTGCAGGGAATATGCGCTTGTTGGCAAGCTGGCGGTCAAGCTGCAACTCTGAGTTACCGGTACCCTTGAACTCCTCGAAGATAACCTCATCCATCTTTGAACCCGTATCGGTCAGGGCTGTTGCTATGATAGTAAGCGAACCGCCACCCTCGATGTTTCTCGCAGCACCGAAGAAACGCTTTGGCTTTTGCAACGCATTGGCATCCACACCACCAGTAAGCACCTTACCGCTGGCTGGCGCTACTGTGTTATATGCCCTGGCAAGACGAGTGATGGAATCAAGGAATATCACCACATCATGACCACACTCTACCAGTCGCTTGGCCTTCTCAAGTACGAGACCCGCTATCTTCACATGACGATCGGCAGGCTCATCGAACGTAGAGGCTATCACCTCTGCATTTACCGTGCGTGCCATATCGGTAACCTCTTCCGGACGCTCATCTATCAGGAGCATTATGATATAAGCCTCCGGATGGTTAGCAGCTATCGCGTTTGCAATATCCTTCATCAGGATGGTCTTACCCGTCTTTGGCTGTGCGACTATAAGCGAGCGCTGTCCTTTTCCTATAGGTGAGAAAAGATCCACAATGCGCGTAGAAAGGTTGGTAGTACTTGGATTACCACAGAGATTGAACTTCTCTTCCGGGAAGAGCGGAGTGAGATTCTCAAATGATATCCTGTCACGAACATCGAAAGGATTACGTCCGTTAACCTTCTGTATCGTACTCATGGTGAAATACTTCTCACCGGCACGCGGAGGGCGCACGCTGCATTCTACGACGTCGCCCGTCTTCAACGAATACTGCTTTATCTGCTGAATGGTAAGATGCACATCATCTGGCGAAGAAAGGTAGTTATAGTCACTGGAACGAAGGAATCCGTATCCATCTGGCATTATCTCAAGGAGTCCGTTAGCTGTTATTATGTCATTGAAGTCAAAGTCTGCCTCTGTTTCTACGAGGTTGTCGGAATAATCTGTTCCACCCGCATGAGATGTCTGAGGATTGTCGAACATATCATAATATGGTATGGCTGCGTTATCCTCTACCGGAATATCGTTTACGATTATGAAATCCGTACCATCTCCCGGATCGCCTTCCCATACGCCTTCGTTCTGTACTTCTGCATTCTTGGAATTAACCTTACTCTGCAGTTGCTCGAGAAGGTTCGACGTATTCTCGCCATCCTCATCCATATTAACAGAGTTGGCAAATGCCTCTTCGGGCACAGCATCCTGTAAGCCTTCCATTGCCTTTTCCTCAAACAACAACTGCTGTTCCGTCTCTGGCACATTTGCTTCGCTTTTAGCCTCGTCTGCACTTGCAACCGTTTGGGTCTTCATTGCCAACGCGGCAGCAGCAGCCTCGGCAGCAGCCATTATTTCCTCCTTAGACTTGCGGCCACGCTTACGCTTGACAGGCTCCTCCGCAACCTTCTCTTCCGGTTCCGCAGGCACAGTCTCCTCTGCCGTCTCAGCCACTGGCTCTGCAACTTCCCCGACTGGTTCCGGCTGAGTTTCCGCAGCAGCTTCCGCTACAGGTTCCGCCACCTGCTCAGCAGGAGCTTCTGTCGGTAGCTCTACAGCAGTTTCCACAGCCTCGGCCTTCGCCTCCGTCTTTTTTGTACGAGTACGCTTTTTCTTTGCCTGGTCAAGGTTTTCGCCTTTATCACCAGACACACTATATACATGGTCAGAAGTATCCTTCTTCGCTATACGCGTTCTTTTCTTCTGTGGCTCAGAGGCTACCTCTTCTGCCATCAGCTCATCTTTTTTTGCCATAAGTATTATTATGATTTTCAGAACGTTTCCCATGACTCAGAACGAGTCGCGATATTACCGGGAAACACCTTTTTGTGCTTTCTGACTGCAAAGTTACAATTTTTTATTTGAACATACACCAAAAGGATGTATGGTTAGTTGTATTTTAATTTAATTTAACCAAAGAATCACACCTTTTTTTGCTTAATTGCGGATTTTGTCGTACCTTTGCACATAACTTGACTTTTATAATAAGTACAAATGGCTCAAAAAAAGAAAAAGACTAAGCAAAATAATGTTTCATATAAAAAAGCAGTAGGATTCGATGCAATGTTTGCAAACGAAAAGACCAACTTCACCGTTGGCCTGACCGTATTCGTTATTGCCGTTTACATAATTATCTGTTTCTGGTCATACTTCAACACAGCTGCGGCTGACCAGAGTCTCGTCATGCACCCCATGACAGGCGATTTGATAAATTCTGACAGGGAATTCCAGAATTACGGTGGTTCCTATGGTGCATACATATCAAGTTTCCTGATATATACCTGCTTCGGCTTTGCAGCATTCATGATTCCGTTATTCCTGTTTGCATGTTCCATGAGCATGATGGGTATATACCGTCTTAACCTGTGGAAATGGTTTTTCTCCACAATGCTCATCATGATATGGTGCAGCATCGCCTTTGCAAAGTTCCTTGCTCCATTCCTGACAAACCTTGTATTCAACGCCGGCGGTAACCACGGTGCATTCATATGTCAGTCACTGGAGAACATGATAGGACCTCCTGGACTGACCGCCATCCTGGGATTGACCGCTATTTTCTTCCTCACATACCTGTCATACGATACCATTCTCATCATACGTAAGATGATGAATCCGATAGGCTACATCACCCGCAAGGTAAAGTTCTCCGTAGCAAACGTCAACGACAAGGCCGAGGTTATACAGCCTGACGCACCTGCAAACCTGCAGCCAGACGACAATCTCATATATGACGATCCGGAGAAACAGACCGTAACGTTCGACGTCCACTCTGACGAGGTGCAGGTTAACGACCCTGGCTACAAGAAAGAGGACAGCAACGATACCGACACTACCGAAAACGAGATAGGACTCGAGATCGAGCAGGGAACTGTGGAAGAAAAGGCCGGAGGCAACATAATGGTTGGTGACAATCCGGTATCTCCATACGATCCAAAGCAGACCCTGTCACGCTACCAATACCCGACACTCGGACTGCTGAAGAAATACGACACCGACGGAAGCACATACATTGACATGGCCGAACAGACCGCAAACAAGAACCGCATCGTAGAGGTTCTTGGCAACTTCGGCGTACAGGTGTCAAGTATCAAGGCTACCGTGGGTCCTACCATTACTCTGTACGAGATAACATTGGCTCCTGGTATAAAAATCAGCAGGGTACGTTCGCTGGAAGACGACATAGCGCTATCGCTTGCTGCTCTCGGCATACGTATCATAGCCCCAATACCAGGCAGGGGAACCATCGGTATTGAAGTACCTAATGCCAAACCACAGATTGTAAGCATGGAGTCGATTCTGAACTCCAAGAAGTTCAAGGAATCACAGATGGCTCTGCCTCTGGCACTCGGTAAGACGATATCCAACGAGATTTACATGGTGGACCTCGCCAAGATACCTCACCTGCTTGTAGCTGGTGCTACAGGACAAGGTAAGTCAGTAGGACTTAACGCCATCATCACGTCACTGCTTTACAAGAAGCATCCTGCAGAACTGAAGTTCGTGCTTGTTGACCCTAAGATGGTGGAATTCTCCATCTACAAGCCCCTGATAAATCATTTCCTTGCACAGATTCCACCAGAGAACGATGCCGACGAACCTATCATAACCGACGTTACGAAAGTGGTGAAGACGCTCAACTCCGTGTGTCAGGAGATGGACGACCGTTATACCCTCCTAAAACTTGCCAACGTGCGTAAGCTGGAGGAATATAACGAGAAGTTCATAAATCGCCAGTTGAATCCAGAGAACGGGCACCGCTACCTGCCCTACATCGTCGTCATCATCGATGAGTATGGCGACCTCATCATGACCGCCGGCAAGGAGATAGAATTGCCAATTGCCCGTATCGCTCAGAAAGCCCGCGCTGTAGGCATACACATGATTATAGCTACCCAACGTCCTACCGTGAACATAATCACTGGTACCATCAAGGCTAACTTCCCAGGACGTATGGCTTTCAAGGTTATGTCGAATATTGACTCAAAGACAATCCTTGACAGCGGAGGTGCCAACCAACTTATAGGACGTGGCGACATGCTCATACTTGACAAGGGAACACCTGTGCGTGTGCAGTGTGCCTTTGTTGACACGCCTGAGGTGATCGCAATCAATGAGTTCATCGCCGCACAGCCAGGATATGACGGTCCGTTTGAATTGCCAGAACCTGTAAGCGACGGTGACGTCGGTGGAGCTAACGGAGAGGAGCTGTCAAACCTCGACCCAATGTTCGCCGAGGCTGCACGCCTTATTGTAAACTCACAGCAAGGTTCCACCTCTCTCATACAGCGTAAGTTCTCCATAGGCTACAACCGTGCAGGACGACTGATGGACCAGTTGGAGAAAGCCGGTATCGTAGGACAGCCTCACGGTGCAAAACCTCGTGATGTCCTCATCCAGGATGAAAACACGCTGCAATCTCTCTTCAATACTCTCGGAGTAAGCTGACCTCTGTTCCCCTACCCGATTAAGAACGTATATATAATGATTTATACACATTATAATTATGAATACAATGAAAAAATACATATTAATGCTCTTAGCAGTTCTGTTCACTGCTACATCATTTGCTAACAAGGCTGCCGATGCAAGGAAGATCCTTGACAAGGCTGCGGCAAAGGTAAATCTGAAATCAGGCGCATCTGCCAACTTCACAATAACCGGAAATAAGATGGGAACACAGTCGGGCACTATATTCATAAAAGGCAACAAGTTCAATGCCCGCACTTCAAATGCCATCATGTGGTACAACGGCAAAACTCAATGGGTGTATAGCAAGAAGAACAACGAGGTAAACGTATCTACGCCTTCTGCTTCACAACAGCAGTCTATGAACCCATACACCTTCCTTTCTCTATACAAGAAAGGCTACAACATGTCGGTATCAACTACCGCAAGCGGACATCAGATACATCTCATTGGCAAGGGTAAATCCATTAGTGAGATGTATATCCTGATAGATAAGTCTTACACCATCAAGCAGGTCAAGATGAAGCAGAAAAACGGTTGGATGACAATCAACATATCCAACTTCAAGGCAACTTCTATTTCAGACTCTGCCTTTACGTTCAATGCCAAAGACTATCCTAAGGCAGAAGTTATAGACCTTAGATAATCACTACATGCAGCCTTTCAAGATACATATTCTCGGATGCGGCTCAGCCGTACCCACAGGTCATCATCGTCCCTCATCACAAATTGTGGAGATAAGGGGGAAATATTTCATGATAGATTGCGGTGAAGGCACACAAGAGCAGGTACGCCGCTCCGGTATAGGCTTTTCAAAGATCAGTGCTGTCTTTATCTCTCATATACATGGCGACCATGTGCTTGGACTTATTGGCATGATCAGCACATTTGGACTGCAAGGGCGCACCGCACCATTGCACATCTATGGCCCAAAGGACTATGAGGAGTTGTTTAACATGGAGAAACGTGTTTTCTGTTCTACGTTAGACTACGATATTATCTTCCACCCCGTTGACACAAGCAAGCGCACCGTGATATTCGAGGACCGCTCAATTACCGTTGAGACCATTCCACTGCACCATCGCATGCCATGTTCCGGATTCCTATTCAAGGAAAAAGCCGGAAACAGACATATCAATCCTGAAATGATGGACTTCTATGGTGTGCCTCGCTCACAAATCAACAACCTGCGTCTTGGTATTGACTGGATTAATGAAAACGGAGAGACAATCCCTAACGAGCGCCTGACGAAACCAGCAGACCCTACCCGTTCCTATGCCTATTGTTCTGACACTCGCTATATGCCAGCTCTCGCAAAAGAATTGGCTGGGGTTACCACACTTTACCACGAAGCCACATACTGCGAGGACATGAAGGACAAGGCTGTAAAATACCTACATTCCACCGCACGCGAAGCTGCCATGACAGCAAAGGCTGCAGGCGTCGAAAAACTGCTCATAGGCCACTATAGCCAGCGATACATTGACGAGAAACCATTACTCAACGAAGCTAAAGAAGTATTTGATAATACATACCTCTGCGACGAACTCAAAATCTTTAATGTATAGGTGGGTTCTAAAAATTCCCA
>DGHL01000001.1:11810-20799 GCA_002392645.1 Prevotellaceae bacterium UBA3849 | reverse complement strand
ATTCCCAGAGTTTAGCGGAGAGTGGATAAGTTGCAAAGTTGGTGATTATGGTAAAATCATAACGGGAAGTACTCCACCTACAAGTGATAATACAAACTATGCAGACGGAACACACCTTTGGGCATCACCCGTGGATTTGGGGCAAACAAAGTATGTTATAGACACACAGACAAAGCTATCTTCTATAGGATTTGGTAAAACGAGAAAGCTACCAGCAGGAAGTGTATTGCTCACCTGTATAGGCTCTACTATTGGGAAAATGGGTATGGCTGCAATGGAGATGTCCACAAACCAACAGATCAATTCCATCGTTGTGGATTCTCAATATGATAATAATTTTGTTTATTACGCCCTACAAAGCAGATTCCCAAGATATTTAACATCGGTTGCTGTTCAGGCTGTACCCATTATGTCAAAATCTTCTTTTGAGAAATTGCAGAACTATAGAACGGCATTAGAGGAACAGAAGAAAATAGGTGCTCTATTAAATCTTATCGATGAACGTATCTCAACTCAAATCAGGATAATTGATAAGTTGCAATCCCTAATGAAAGGACTTGCGGAACATTTAACGGCATTTACTCCTAACACAAAAATAGCAGATTGTCTGAATTGTCATTCGTCTATATTGCAAGAAAATCAAGTAAAGAACGAAGGCAAATATAAGGTTTATGGTGCGAATGGAATTTGCGGTTATAACGATAGCCCAGCAATCTTAGAAGATGCCATCCTTATTGTAAAAGACGGTTCTGGTGTTGGAAATGTAAGCTATGCCAGTGGTGAATACTCTGTTATAGGAACCTCAAATTACCTAACTGCTAAGTCTGGGTATTCACTAAAATATCTATACTTCTGCTTAATGATTTTCAACTTTGTCCCTTACAGGACAGGTATGGCCATACCTCATATATATTTCAAGGACTACGGAAAAGCTTTAATTCCTTGCCCCTCGTTGAATAAACAAGAGCAAATTGCCACCTTACTATCAAAGATAGAATGTAAGATTGAGACAGAAAAATCAATTACTGAATCTTACTTGCGACAGAAGCGTTTCCTCTTACAATCAATGTTCATATAAAGAGTTTGCACAATAGAAATCTTTTCTGTTTTTGAAGATTAAATAGTATCCCTTGTTCAATTTCTATTTTGTCTGATAATGAAGCTAATCCTGTGACAATTCTTCTCTGTTCGTTCATGCATGGCAATGGAACTTTAATGTTATTGATATCTTTAAGGTAAGCGGTTGCCATAGTACCATGTGTTATTATACGATGAACTTGACTATCAAAGAATGTGGAAGTAACCAGATAAAAAAGGTACTCAACTGAAATCATTGACTTTGGAACAATACCAAGAATTCCTTGTTTCGTTGCAACTTTATATGTGTTGATAGATGCGGCACCAATTGTTGCACCATTAGAGTAAATCAAAGAATTTTCGGGAATAATCCATGCAGATGATTTTTGTAGTCCTTGTTCTGTGATAAAGTCCTTATTTTTTGTAAGATATTTAGAAGATAGGTCGTCAATCTTGATAAATGGTATTGTCCCTTCTTCATAATATTGCGTTTTGGTTGTATCTGGGGTTCCGCCCTCTCCAGCCATCTGGTATATTTCAGAGAATGGGACAGATTCCGCATTTGATATTAAATCTTCTATGATTCGATTTGTTATTCCTTTCATTAGGGATTGCAACTTATCAATTATCCTGATTTGAGTGGCAATGCGTTCATCCAACAATGAGAATAATGTGGAAATTTTATCTTGTTCTGCTTTTGAGGGGGGCAGATGAAACTTGAAGATGGAATATTCCTGAGAGTTAATACCAGGTTGTCCTGAACGGATAGACATAATATCAACCCATTTCTTGTATTTCTGAGTTTGTGTTTGTAGAAAGACGAATTTGGCATTATAGGCTGGCTTAACATTTCCACGAATAAGGAAACCAGCATAGTACATAAGACCGTCTTTTTCATTATACAAATATGCCTTGCCTGTGCTCGCACCTGTTCTGGCAAAGAGAATGTCGTTTTTCTGAACCTTATACTTATTCTCCAATTGTGCATTAGGAGAAACAACATCGTCATACTTATAAGTATATGTGCCTTCGTCAATGTCAGTTATTCGTATGTATTTGTTCATCCCGTCGTACTCTTTTGCAGGAGCATTCATGCCATATTCAAGAGGTGAACAGCATTCGCCAATAGTTGTACGATGCCACTCTCCGCTAAACTCTGGGAATCTCAAAGTTGGGACATTAAGGAAATTCTTTCCTTGGTTTTTCTCACGCTCGGCAGAACTGGAGCAAGCTCTGCTCTGCTCTCGCTCACTCGAAAAATTAAGGACTTTATCTTGTTTATCTGCTGCCATAGTCATTACTTATCTTCTCGTGAATACTTGATGTGCATAGCCTTTTCCGTCAGTCGAAATCTTTGGTATGGATGCTTTGGCTGTTCTGGATATTTACGTTCTATAAGCCCAGCATTAAGTGCCGGAGTAATATAGTTCTCACGGAAACGCTCTTTGTTCTTAAACTGACAAGCCTCCATAATCTCATTGATGGACATAAACTCATAGTTCATAACGTCCATTAACTTTCGCATTTGCTTTGTTAGTTCTATGATAGTCGACGAACTACCCCCCGAAATGTCATCTTCAGAAGCTGAACTACCCCCCAAGTTATTTCCGTTTTGGGTGGTAGTTCGGTCATCTTCTGTTGAACTACCCCCTGAAATCTCGTTCTTTTGGGTGGTAGTTGTTCTCGCTGTCAACTGTGTATAGCTTGACTTGTCGGCAGGTCGCTTGAATGTAACCCACACAAAGTTTGGGTTGGTCTGCCAAGTTGGCTCTTCAACACCGGCAGCAGCACATGAATCAATAATACGACGGACACCAGAACCCCAACTCTCAAGGAATGTACTTCTGTAGAGGAAAGTAGCAATCAGTGGATTGTACGGGTGGGAGTTATGAGGCTGTTTGATAGTCTCTGGAGTTAGTTCTGAAGGAAGAGAACCAGGATTCTCTATCTCCACACGGTCATCATAAACGGCAATGCCTACAGATGTCCCCGGTTGGTCATATCGACGGTGGCAAAGACTATTTACAAGGGTTTCTCTTAATGCTTCTACAGGTATTTCAAGTTGCTCCATGCGACGGAGACCAACAATCTTTCCACTCAGATTGAGGTGCTTGAAGAGGAATGACATACCTGCATCAAGGAGATCAAAGAAGTTTCCTTCTGCCTGCTGATTGTCGCCAAACTCATTCTTTCCTGTACCACGAAAACGGGCCATGCGTAAGCGGAGTTGCGGATATCCATAGAGTTTCTTAGAAAAGAGCATCACGGCTGCATTGTTTAATTTACCATCGTTCAGCAGTTCCGACTTTTGAAGTAAAGTCTCTATCGGCTCTGTCATAGCGGCTTCGTTAAGGCGACCGCCCTCTATGCCCAAACGTACAGCACCACGTATTCTGTCTTCGTCCAAATCATCTATAGTTATTCCTTCTGCTTCCTGACGCTCCCATGCAAAATACTGTGGCTTACTCTGGCGTAGTCGCTCATCGTACATATCACGGGGCATCACCTTCGTTGTACTCTCAACCTTGTAGTAGGGACGACCATTGCAGGTATAAGGAATATGCCCCCATACCCACGGCTCAAAATACATGGCGATTGCCTGATTGCCGGGATGCTCTGGCACATCTACATACTCCACCTTTACGTCAACAGCAGGTTCCAGACTGGTAAGTGCATTTGCAATCTCCTGTCGGGTACTGTCCGTTACCTGTTGCCCAACTATTTTAAGCGACTTAGGCGGCACACCGATGATGAGCCATCCGCCATCGGTATTTAGGAAAGCACAAGCAGAGTGCATTCCGTCTTTCAGTTCCCCCGTCGTCTTTTTTAGTTCCAACGTGCGGGTTTCGTCTGATTTTATAATAGACTTTATATTGTCAATAGTCATACTCTACTTCCTTTTATTCTACAATTCCCAGTTCTTTCAGATACACCTCAATCTGCTTGTCAAGGTCGGCGCGTTTGGCTTCCAGTTCCTTGATTTCACCCATCACGGCATGAATGTCGATGGGTGCTTCTTCCTCAAAGGTGTCAACGTAGCGGGGAATGTTAAGATTATAGTCGTTGTCGATGATTTCCTGCATCGTTGCCAGATGGCTGTACTTCTCAATCTCCTTTCGTTCCCTGTATGTGTCGATAATCTTCTGTATATGCTCAGGACGAAGTTTGTTCTGGGTCTTTACCTTCTCAAACTCCTTGCTGGCATCTATGAAGAGTACGTTGTCACCCTCCTTACGACATTTCTTGATGACGATGATACACGTCGGAATGCTTGTGCCATAGAAGATGTTTGCAGGCAAGCCGATGATGGCATCAATGTAATTACGCTTTTCTATCAAGAACTGGCGTATCTTTCCCTCGGCTGAGCCACGAAACAACACACCATGCGGAGCCACGCAAGCCATCGTACCACCATCGTTGAGGTGATAAATCATGTGGAGGATAAAGGCATAGTCGGCTTTTGACCTGGGAGCCAGCACACCAGCCTTGCTGAAACGGTCATCGTTATTGAACTTGGCGGCAGCACTCCAGTCTGCAGAGAATGGAGGATTAGCCACCACTGCATCAAACTGGCGGTCACCAAAGGCATCTGCCTCCAAGGTGTCGCCATTCTGAATGTCGAAGTCATTGTACTTCACTCCATGCAGCAGCATGTTCATTCGGGCCAGATTGAAGGTCGTAGGGTTCTTCTCCTGTCCGAAGATGCTGTCTGCCTTACCACTGCGGGCAGTGCGAAGTAACAGAGAGCCAGAGCCACAAGTGGGGTCATAGACATTCTTCAAACGAGTCTTGCCAGTGGTCACGATCTCTGCCAATATCTGGCTAACCTCCTGCGGAGTGTAGAACTCACCAGCCTTCTTACCTGCTCCGGCAGCAAACTGGCCTATCATGTATTCGTAGGCATCACCGAGGATGTCAATGTCACTGGCATCTTCCAGTCCGAAGTCAATGCCGTTCAGTGCTACCAGCACATCACTGATAAGTCGGTTCTTATCATCAGCCGTCTTTCCGAGTTTGGGAGAAGCAAGGTCAATATCAGAGAACAGCCCTCCAAAGTCATCTTCACTTTCCCGTCCGATAGTGCTGTCCTCTATCTTCTTTAATGAACGTTCCAGTTGGGGCAGGATATTCTCCTTGCGGCCAATGGCATCAATGATGGTAGAGAAAAGGAAGTCCGGCTCAACGAAATAGCCGAGGTTATCAACGCACATTGCCTTGATTTCCTCTTTCATTGCCCCGTCATCGCTCTGCCAGACCTCCTGAAAGGTGGTTTCGTCAGCCTCTAACTCGTCATTGACGTACAACTCTATCTTTTCCGACAGGTATTTGTAGAAGATGAAGCCAAGAGAGAAGTACATGAAGTCGCTTGCCGACATGTTTCCTCTCAGCGTATTGGCAACCGTCCATAGCTGGCTGCGCAGTTTCTGTTGAAGGTCTTCGCCCATATTTTAATTCTCAATTATCAATTTTCAATTCTCAATTGGTGTCAATCCCAATTATACGTGTTAATGATTTCTCTCAGTTGCTCTACTATGCGTTTCAACATGGTTGAACGCTCCAGCAGTTTCAGTCCTTTCTTGGCACGGATAGCCTTTTGTATAATCTCTGGCTTTTCACGATGCAGATAGTCATATTCCGAAAGGAACTTGGTCAGAGCCTCTTCGTCTATTCCCTCAGACACTGCGAGATAATGAACGGCATTACTCCGTGAGGTAGCAATATAGTCGTTGAGCCTACTCTCCAAATCCATAGAACCGTCTGCCTTTGCCTGTTGGAATCCGGCCTTGTCGTTATCCACGTTCTCACGGATGAAGTCATCAATGAGTTTTGACTTATGGCGCATCACGGCATCCTTGATCATCGTGTCGAGAATGTCCTGACGCTTCTTGTCGTAGTCCTCTTCATCAGGATTCAGGTTGGCTATCAGTTCCAAGATATATGCTACGTTGATGACATCACTATGCAGCAGTTCCAGACAGAAGTCTATATCCTCCAAACCGCTTTCGTCGTTGTATGGCAATTCTCCCTCTGCCGCCATTGATGTAGTGTCGGCAGGAGGATTGATAACGCCAACCGTGATGTCAAGGTACTTGCTCTTGAAGTCTGCAAACTCCTGTTCTGTCATGTAGAGGTCTGGATCATTGGCATTGTAGTCCTCGTATATCTGTATCTCAGCCTGCTTTTTGATGATTTCACGGAATGCCAGCACGAAGTCACGCTTATCCAGTTCGCTTTGCAGCGTGTCAATATACTGCGGCTTGGGGTATTTCTTCAGGAACTCGATCGTGAGGTCGTTCAGTTCTTTCTTTACATTCTCAAATGGAGGACGAACGATGAACTCATTAGGCTGGTTGTTGCTGAACAGCTTAATAGCAGCATCCACATTATCCTTCAAGTCACGGAAACATACCACCTTGCCAAAGCGTTTCTTCTCGTTCAGCACACGGTTGGTACGGCTGAAAGCCTGCAGCAGTCCGTGATATTCCAGATTCTTATCCACATAGAGCGTGTTCAACTTCTTCGCATCGAAGCCCGTCAGGAACATGCCTACAACCAAAAGCAGGTCGAGCGGTTCCATATCCGGCTTTTTCTTCTTCATGCGCAGGTTGATGTCATCGTAATATGCGCTGAAGTTATCCGTTGTGAATGCCGTACCGAACATCTCATTATAGTCATCCATGATGCTCTGCAACTCGTCAGAGGTCACCTTGTCATCTGCAAAGCCTTGGTTCATGCCTGTCTGTGCATCGTCCTGACTCTCGTTGGCAGCGTATGTGAATACGGCTCCAATCTTGATTTTCGGATTCAGCGACTTGAATATCTTGTAATATTTCAAGAGCATGGGAACGGACTGAATGGCGAACAGCGCATTAAACTCTCCGTCGAATGTTGACTTGTTGAAGTTGTTGAGGATGAACTGTGCTATCTCCGTCATGCGCTTTTCACTGAACAGGTCAATATTCTGCTGCCCCTTATAGTATTCTACCAAGAAGCCAAGCACATTTTCATCGGCAATGGCATCCTTGATGAGATATTTGTGCAGACAGTCACCAAAGACTTCAGCCGTAGTATGCTCCTGCTTGGCATTCTCCGCAAAGATGGGTGTACCTGTGAAACCGAATATCTGGAGGTTATTGAAGAACTTTACGATGTTCTTGTGACACTCTCCGAAGTGACTGCGGTGACACTCGTCGAATATCATCACCACCTTCTGGTCACGCACTCCCTGCAACCGTTTGTTATAGTATTCGCGGGTGACAGCCACGTTCAGTTTCTGAATTGTTGTAATGATAATCTTGCTGTCGTCGCGCAATCGCTTGATAAGTTCCTTGGTGTTGTCCGTGTTGTCAACGGCACCAGGCTCAAACGCTTCATACTCCGATTGTGTCTGGGTATCGAGGTCGTGGCGGTCAACGACAAACATCACCTTGTCAATACCGTCAATCTCGCTGACAAGCTGGGCCGCCTTGAAGGAGGTGAGTGTCTTTCCTGCTCCCGTCGTATGCCAGATGTAGCCGTTCTTATTGGTGTTCTGCACCCGGTCGAGTATCTGCTCCACGGCATAGAACTGATAGGGGCGCAACACCATCAGGCACTTATCGCCCTCATGCAGCACGATGTACTTGCTTATCATCTTGCCAAGATTGCACTTGTCAAAGAAGAAGTAGGCAAACTTACTAAGGTCATTAAACGGCACGTTTTCCGCATCCGTCCAGTTGAACGTGAACTTATAGCCGCCGTTCGGGTTATTAGCAAAGTAACGGGTATTCACGCCATTGCTGATGACAAAGAGTTGGATGTAGTCGAAGAGTCCGTGATAAGAAATTTTATGGTATTTCTGAATCTGGTTATATGCCTGCTTCAACTCCACACCACGTTTCTTCAATTCTATCTGTACCAGTGGCAGGCCGTTGATAAGTATTGTCACGTCATAGCGGCACTTCTTTCGCCCCTCTACTGTTATCTGGTTGCTGACCTGAAACTCGTTTTGGCACCAATGCTGCTTGTTGATGAACTCTATCCAAACCCTTTCACCATTCTCCAACTGGAAGTTCTTCAGGTCACGCAGTTTCTTGGCCTTCTCAAAGCGGGTGCCGCCTTCGAGGTAAAGCAGTATCTTGTCAAACTCCTTATCCGTGAAGTGTTCACGACCATGCGCAGCCAGTTCCTTCTGGTTGTGCTTTTCCAGCTGCGTCTTGAAATTAGTGAGCAAGTTCTCCTCCTCCCTGATGGAAACAAACTCGTAGTTCATATCCGTCAGAGTCTTTATCAGTCCTTGCTCCAGTATCTCTTCGCTCTGCGTCATACCGTCAACTTGTGTAAGCATTAGGGAAACAAAATCCCCAATTTTGACATTTTTCCACAAAGTTACGAAAAATTTTTTATATCTGCATGAAAAGATGCGCGTTTTGCACTAAATTAATGATTATTATGTAAAACATATTATGTTCAGGCGACAAAAACAAGGGACTTTATGCCTATTTGTCGCGAGTGGTAGTATGTTAACATCAGAAACTTTAAATTCTAAGAAAAACAGACTGCCACATCGTACCAATATTACAGTTGCATCATACCACAAAGTAAAAGCATTGCTTTCACGTTGTAAAAGCTATCACTTTACCAAGTAAAAGCTATCAAATTACAACGTAAAAGCAATGCTTTTACAATGCTATTTCTAACTATTTGTTCTTCAAACGATTGAAAAAGACGGAAAAATTTCTTTTTCAATACAGACTACAGTTTCGTATTATTTTATGTTGTCCACCCAACGGAAGAGGCGGTTCCAGCGTATGCCACTGAAGCCGTGACGGTCAGGGTCGCTTGACCACCAGATGAATATCGGCTTACCCACGATGTGGTCCTCTGGCACGAAGCCCCAGTAGCGTGAGTCGGCAGAGTTATGGCGGTTGTC
>DGHL01000001.1:0-11750 GCA_002392645.1 Prevotellaceae bacterium UBA3849 | reverse complement strand
CATCCAGTAGTAGTCCATCTTGAAGGTATATTCCTTTGCCTCCTTGCCGTTGATGAGAATCTTACCGTCGTCAGTAACCTGCAGGTCGTTGCCCTCATATACGCGGATTGGACGCTCATAGATAGGAAGGTTCTCAAGTGTCAGCTTGATGCTCTTGCCCTTCTGCGGAATCCATACCGGACCATAGTTGTCGCGTGTCCATCCGTAGCGTGCGTTAAGCGGATATATGTCGCCTACAACCTGCTCCTCGTTTATTCGTATTGACGCTACGAGGTCTTTCCTTGCCTTCAGTGCATTGTATGCCCTCTTTGTCAGCGGCATGTAGCCAAACTGGTTGAGCTGAGTAAGGTCTTCCTGTGATATGCCGAGATCCTGAACGAGGTCTTCAGGCAGACGCTCCTTCAGTTTCACGAAGTATGTGTACTGCACGTTGTCGGGCTCCTTGTTTGGCTTACCGTCAAGATATACTATGCGGTTCTTTATCTGGAGGGTCTGACCTGGCAGTCCCACGCATCGCTTCACGTAGTTCTCGCGGCGGTCGGCAGGTCGCCACATCAGCTTGCCGTATTCTCCCGGCTGGCTCAGTATGTACTGTCTGCCGGCACTGTATGCCATCTCATAGTACTTACGCTGCTGCATAGTAGTGAGCGAATCAACTTCGACGTTGACAGCTCCCTGCTGCAATAACTGCTGTCCATAGCCATAGCACATCTGATAGTAGTCTTGTGGCTGCCACTTAGGCTCGCTTACCACGGTGTCGCCTGCAGGGTAGTTGAACACTACGATGTCGTTGAGCTCAATCTTGCCCAGTCCCGGTGCACGACGGTAGTCCCACTGCGGCCACTCTATATACGACTTTATTCCTCCCACGGGCAATGTGTGCTGTGTCAGCGGCATGGTGAGCGGTGTCTGCGGTATGCGTGGTCCGTAGCTTACCTTGCTGACGAAGAGGTAGTCGCCAGTAAGCAGCGACTTCTCAAGCGAGCTTGAAGGTATTACGTAGTTCTGGAAGAAGAACAGGTTGATGAAATACACCGCAACCAATGCAAACACAAGTGCGTCAACCCATGACATTACCATGCGCATAGGGTTCTCAAGGTCTTTCCACCAGTCCCAGCGTATCTTCTTCGATATATACGCATCGTAAATAAAAGGTATTACGATAAGTCCCAGCCAACTCTTCAGCCAGTACAGGAATAGCAGGTACAACACGAGGACGATGATGAACTTCGCCCACTGTACTTTCATGTTCTGTTGATTTTTTACTTTCATTTATCTTTTTACTGTTGTTATTACGTCGCCATTCGCCTAGTCCCACTGATGACAAGGACAGTTTATCGTACAAAGTTACGCTTATTATTTGAAATGTGCAAGAAAACAATTAATTTTTAAGTTTTTATTGCACAATTACCGTTTGCTTTACATTGCCACATGGGCCACGTAACGGGTATTTCATTGGGTATGATGAAAGAATTTGCACAATTAATTTGCACGTTAGGAAAAATAGATGTAATTTTGCAAAGATATACCCACCTAAAGTAAGAAAAAGAAACAGACGAGTCAATAGGTTACATAGCATATCAACATGAAGAAAGACGAGATACTATTTATCATACTGATAGTTGCCGCAATAGTGACAGGCATACTTGCCTACAACGAACAGAAGTATGGCGCGGACACCGACGGCGACGGCGTCAGCTGGTGGTATAGGTTTACGGAATCCATACGCAGGAAAGCCTACTCACATAACGACTCGCTGCAGGCTATCAAGGAGTATTACGACAGTCAGGTTATCAACGTCGATGCTCTGTTGAGCGAAATAGACACTACCGCCACGGAACATCTGGCGGACAACCTGGACAGGGAGTCGCGCAACGAGCCACACATGGAAATCAACACAGGCAAGCTGGAGTGGGTAATGCGCACCATAGGATGCGGCAACAGCAAGGCGCTGACCTCGCTGATGCAGTTCCCTATACCGAGGAAATATCCTATGCATGACATAGCCGACGCCAAGGAACTGCAGGAAAGGTTCACTGAAATCTTCGACGAGAAGTTCCGGAAGAAGATGAGCCTGGTGGAGATGTCTGCATGGACAAGCCACGGATACCACGGATACTGCTACGGCAGGCGCGGAGACCTGTGGGTGACAGACAAGCTGTATCTGATAGACTACTATTCTCCGAAGGAGCAGGCACGCTATGAGCAACTGGTAAAAGATGAGATGGGCAGCCTGCACAAAAGCCTACGCGGCAAGGGATGGCGGCCATACTGCTGCTTTAAGACCGATAAGGGAGACGTGATACGTGTGGACTATGCACAGAGAAAGAATCTGTATGCCGATAACATACACATGGATGAGCAGTCTATGTCTTCACCACAACCGCAGCCTATCAAACTGAGAGGCGACGAGATATTCAGGATGGCTGTCTTTACCAAGGGCAGCAACCTGCACGAAGCACCAAGCAACGTGATGTATGGCTACGTGCAGATAACCGGCTCCCTGAGTGCAAGAGAGCATCAGTTCAGGGACAGCCATGGCAGGCTCACCACCTTCGGCGATCCTTTCTATTATGACGACGACTTTGCCATGTTCAGCTCTGTAATACCTAACACGCACGAGACAAGGCTCAGCCCTTGCTATTGGCTCGACCTTATAGGCAAGAAACAATAGGTGCCTACTGCTGGGAAGTAGTTGGCATAGGGTGATTTTCAGACACCACACTGCAGCAAGGTGGACTTCTGCACGATAACAATGCACAGACGTAAGACAAAAACATAAAAACATTATGAAAGTATTACTTATCAACGGCAGCCCACGTAAGCAGGGCAACACATTCACCGCTCTCTCTGAGGCGGCTAAACAACTTGAAAAACATGGTATAGAGACCGAGATTGCATGGATAGGCAACAAACCTGTGCGCGGATGCATAGCCTGCGGACAGTGTAAGGCTAAGCAACTGGGCAAGTGCGCATTTGACGATGACGTGTGCAACAGCATCTCAGAGAAATTCAGCACCATGGATGCACTCATAGTAGGCTCACCAGTGTATTACGGTCAGCCTAACGGCGCATTGCTCGCGCTCATACAGCGTATGTGCTTCTCTGCCGGCGCCAATATGCAAAACAAGCCTGTAGCTGCGGTGTGCCTCTGTCGCAGGGGTGGCGCGTCGGCGGCATTCCAGACTCTCAACATGCCGTTCCAGATGATGAACATGCCAATAGTGTCATCGCAGTACTGGAACATAGCATACGGCCGTGAGGAGGGTCAGGCGGCTCTCGACATCGAGGGTATGCAGACCATGCGCACCATGGCAGACAACATGGCATGGATGCTTAAGAAGATACATTCAGGCAACAATCCCGACTACCCTGAGCGTGAGCCATGGCAGCCTATGGGCTTCATCAGGTAAGAAGGGAGCAAGGGATTACTCCCTGACGGGAAATCATCAGAATTGAGTATTGCGAGTGTCAACAAATACCCGTAACTTTGCAGCTGAACTAATTTAATTAAGAATTAAGAATCATGCATTATGAATTATGCATTATAACGGGTCTGCTCATACCCATGCTGGGCACGATGCTTGGCTCGGCTTTCGTCTTTCTCATGAAAGGCGACATGCCTGAGCGTATGCAGAAGCTGTTGCTGGGCTTTGCCTCCGGCGTGATGGTGGCGGCCTCGGTATGGTCGCTGCTTATCCCTGCCATGGAGATGGAGGCTGGCAAGGGCGCACTGTCTGTAGTGCCGGCTGCCGTAGGGTTCCTGTCTGGTGTGGGATTCCTGCTGCTTATCGACGTGGTGACCCCTCACCTACACCTCGGCACCGACAAGCCTGAGGGTCCGCGCTCCCACCTCTCGCGCACTGCCATGCTTGCGCTGGCTGTCACCATTCACAACCTGCCTGAGGGAATGGCCGTCGGAGTGGTGTTTGCAGGTGCCGACAGCGGCATGGGCATATCGCTTGCAAGTGCGGTGGCGATGTCACTTGGCATTGCCATACAGAATATTCCCGAGGGAGCCATCATATCAATGCCCATGCGTGCGGCAGGCAACAGCCGCTGGCGCTCGTTCGTGATAGGCTCACTGAGCGGTGCGGTGGAGCCCATGGGAGCCGTGGCAGTGCTGCTGCTCGCATCGCTGCTGACGCCAGTATTGCCGTATATGCTTGCGTTTGCCGCGGGTGCCATGATGTACGTGGTGGTGGAGGAACTGATACCTGAGGCTTCAGGCGGTCAGCATTCCAACCTCAGCACCATAGGCTTTGCCGTTGGCTTCGTGCTGATGATGGTGCTCGACGTAGTGATGGGCTGAACAAGATATGCCGCAAAACACCTGGCTTAAGGCAAAATCACTAATTTTGAGTATTGCGAATATCCGCAAATAGCTGTAACTACACCATAAACTTCAGGGCATATAGGAAAGCATAATTTTTTTCTTTTCTCATAAATCGTGAATCGCATACGGATTGATTTCGTGTGCGATTTTTTGTAAATACAAGGAAAAGTTTGTGGGTGTCAGAAATATTTAGTAATTTTGCAGGCAGAAAACATTTCACTTATATAACTGACAAAGAAAAAATGCTTACAATCAAATCTTACGAAGAGTTTGCCCAGTATGAGGGCAAGGAGCTGGGAACGTCTGACTACGTACAGCTCACACAGGAGAGAATAAATATGTTTGCCGACGCTACGCTGGACCACCAGTGGATTCACGTGGACACCGAGAGGGCAAAGACCGAGAGCCAGTTTGGCACTACCATAGCACACGGCTACCTCACACTGTCAGTGCTGCCTTACCTGTGGAACCAGATTGTTGACGTGCAGAACGTGAAGATGCTCGTGAACTACGGCATAGACAAGATGAAGTTCGGTCAGCCTGTACTGAGCGGTCAGAGCCTCTCGCTCACCACAAAGCTGCAGAGCATACAGAACCTGCGCGGCGCTGTGAAGACAGAGGTGAAGTTCACCATGAACGTGAAGGAGACAGGCAAGAAGGCCATTGAGGGCGTTGCCATCTTCATCTACTACTTTGAGAACTGATATACAACGTCGCCAAGGCTGACGCAAGAATAAAGACACATGAGTCCCATCCGATATTTCTGCACCTAAACGCAATGGTATCGAATGGGACTTTGGACTAATACAAACACAACAGAGTCATGAACATCAAAGACATTGACACAATCCGTAAGGATTTCCCCATTTTATCGAGAAAGATATACGATAAATACCCTTTGGTATATCTTGACAATGGTGCCACAACGCAGAAACCGCTCTGCGTGCTCGATGCCATGCGTGAGGAATACCTCAACGTGAACGCCAACGTGCACCGTGGCGTGCACTATCTGTCGCAGCAGGCTACCGACCTGCACGAGGCTGCGCGAGAGCGTGTACGCTCTTTCATCAATGCCGCAAGCATCAGGGAGATAGTGTTCACGCGTGGTACTACGGAGTCAATGAATCTCGTAGCGTCAAGCTTTACCGAGGCTTACATGAAGGAGGGCGACGAGGTTATCATCTCAACCATGGAGCACCACTCCAACATAGTGCCGTGGCAACTGCAGGCACAGCGCAAGGGCATAGTGGTTAAGGTGATACCTATGACCGACGACGGAGTGCTTGACCTCGACGCATACAAGGGTCTGTTTACCGACCGCACACGACTGGTAAGCGTTACTCACGTCAGCAACGTGCTGGGCACCGTGAACCCCGTGAAGGAGATTGTAGGCATAGCGCATCAGCACGGCGTACCGTGCATGATAGACGGGGCACAGAGCGCACCGCACATAAAGATCGACGTGCAGAACATGGACTGCGACTTCTACGCTTTCTCCGGACATAAGATGTATGGTCCTACCGGCATCGGCGTGCTCTATGGCAAGGAGAAGTTTCTTGAGGAGATGCCTCCATATCAGGGCGGCGGCGAGATGATTGGCACCGTATCATTCGAAAAGACTACATTCGCCGAACTGCCTTTCAAGTTTGAGGCCGGCACACCTGACTATGTTGCCACCAACGGACTGGCAAAGGCGATTGACTATATGGAGACCATCGGACTGGACAATATCGAGGCTCATGAGCGCGAGCTGACCGGCTATGCGTTGGAGCAGATGCAGACGATTCCCGGCATGCGCATATTCGGTACGCTGAATGCCGATAACCGCGACGCAGTGATTTCATTCCTCGTAGGCGACATACACCACCTTGACATGGGCACCCTACTCGACCGCCTGGGCATAGCCGTACGTACCGGCCACCACTGTGCAGAGCCACTGATGCACCGCCTGGGCATACAGGGTACCGTAAGGGCTTCATTCGCCCTCTATAACACGAAGGAGGAGATAGACATACTCGTTAATGGAATAAAGCGCGTAAGCCAAATGTTCTGATATGCAGAAGACTACCATACTTGAGATGAACCGCCTCACCGTTGAGGAGTTTCACCACGCAGAGAAGACGCCGCTGATCGTAGTGCTCGATGACGTGCGCTCGCTTCACAACGTCGGCAGTGTGTTTCGTACCGCCGATGCTTTTCGCCTGGAGGCTATATACCTGTGCGGCATAACAGCCACGCCCGACACCGTTACGGATGCCGATGGAACCGTGATAAAGGACTGTTCGCTGAAGGCAGTGCAGGAGATACATAAGACTGCCCTCGGAGCTGAAGAGAGTGTTGACTGGCGATATTTCAAGTCTGCCACTGACGCGGTGGAATCGCTGAAAAACGATGGTTACACAGTAATGGCAGTGGAGCAGTGTCATGGCTCTACCATGCTGCAGGACTTCGTGCCTGCCTGCCCTGTCTCGAAGCAAAAGGATGGTAAAAGGGGCTATGCAGTGATACTGGGCAACGAGGTGAAGGGTGTTCACCAAGAGGTAATAGACCTATGCGACGGATGTCTCGAGATACCGCAATACGGCACCAAGCACTCGCTGAATGTCTCCGTAACCGGCGGCATTATAATATGGCACTTCGTACAAAAACTAAAAAGTGAATTGAAATAGCATTTTCAATTCACTTTTTTTTCTTTCCCCCTACTCCTTAACAGGGAGAATCGGGGCAGTTCTTATATGTATGTCACTTCAAATCTGCTTCAGCTTCATGCCGCCGAGCAGGAAGAAAAGTGCGATTCCAACGAAGAATCCTGCTATGGCGTCAATGGCATAGTGTGCCTGGATATACACCGTTGACATGCAAAGGAACAGGTACGGCACGGCAAGCACCAACAGATACTTCCACATGCGCATCCTTAATACCAGCGTCATCACAAGCGTTGCTATTGCCACATGGCTGGAAGGGAATGCCGCCGTAGGACGCTCACCTGACTGATGCATAAAGTGGCAGATGTTGTAGAACAGTCCCTTGCTCCATCCCGGTGCGGTAAGGCAATCGGTGGTATCGGCAAAATAATGCCCTATGTCGGGAAAGTTATCTGCAAGGATTTTATCCATTCCAACGGCAAGGAAATAGTACTGCGGACCTGTTACGGGCAACAGCAGGTATATTACGTAGCAAAGGAAGAATCCTGTGAATATAATGAAGGAAACGCGCTCCAGCTGCTTGAAATCGCGGAAATAGACCACAAAGACGGTCACCACGAAGAAAAGGTAGTAAGACACGTAGCCCATATACATCAGTTCTGACACCAACGCTGAGTCGAAACGCTGAGAGAACAGTGCGGCTGGCTGACAGCCGAAGAGGCTCTGCTCCCAAGTAGCAAACACATGGTCGAAACTGCCAAACTGCCTGTTGATGTAATACGTATCCGGATACCATGAGCCCAGCATCATCAGCAGATACACCAGGCGGCACAGCAGCATAAACCTGCACGGCCACAACTGATAGACTACCCACAGCGCCAGGGTGCCGCTGAGGAAACTTAACCTCTGCCACATCAGTGCCGAAGGATTCTCTATGTTGGTCCACGTAAACAATATCAGCAGCATAGTGAATGCCGCATAGACAAACTGCGCCAGTTCTGGCGCGATGAAACCGAAGAATCCCATACCCATCGGTCCACCCTTACTCATCTTAACCTTCTTGCGCATCGGCAGGAAGTGCTCTGCTATATAATCTTGTTTCATTATCTAAATCTTTTGCTCTACACCTTGCTATATATTCTTCAGCATCTCCCTTACTCCTTCAGGCAGCTTCCATTCAGGCACATAGCCGAAGTCGCGCTGCGCCGGAGTGATGTCACATCGCCAGTTACGCTGCTTCAATATGTTATAATGGTCATTGTTCAGCGTTGACAACTTGCCACTTACGTGCATCCATGCATCGCTGACGGCGCACACAAGCCTCAGCACCCACAGGGGGAAGGTGATGCGCAGCACGTGCTTTTTGCCCATTTCACCGATTATAAGGTCACTGAAGTCCCTTGAGCTATACACCTCGCCGTCGCTGAGGAAATAGGCGTTGCCTATCGTATTAGGCGATTTCATCGACTTAAACACTGCCTGCACCACATCTTTTACGAATACGAAGGTGAGGTCTTGCTGCTTGTAGCCCACGGCTGTGTCAAGTCCCTTGCGTATGCTGTCTGCCATCAGCATGTAGTCTTTCTCGCGAGGCCCATATACTCCCGTAGGGCGCAGTATGGTAAACGGTAGGCGGCACTCCGTTTTCAGCCATTCCTCCGCTGCCAGCTTGCTCTTGCCATAGGCAGTGTTAGGCTGCGGCGTGTCGGTGTCCTGTATCTCCGTATATGGCTGTTGCTCCCTCACTGCTCCCATTACGCTCAGACTGCTGATGAAGATGAGTCTCTGGAGCGATGGATTCGACGTTTCAAGTGCCCTGACGAGGTTTTGCGTGCCTTGCGTGTTTACCTTGTAGAAGTCTTCCAGGCGCAGCGCCTTGGTGGCACCGGCGGCATGCACTACATAGTCTATGCGGAGCGCACTGAGGGCTTCCTGCATCTGACTTACCGATGACAGGTCGAGCTCTACCTTATGTATGCGCTCATCGCGCAGGTAGCGCATGCTGCTGCCCTTGCGCACCGCTGCCCATACCTCCATGCCACGGTTCAGCGCTTCCTCCACCAGGAAGGAACCGATGAAACCCGATGCACCCGTTATTAGTATATGTTCTTTCTGCATTGTTCTTTCACTTGCTTGGCACCCTGATTACCTTACCATCGTAAAAGCTATCATATTACAACGTAAAAGCTATCACTTTACACTGTAAAAGCTATCATATTACAACGTAAAAGCATAGCTTTTACAACGACTTGACTTTAAAATCGTTACAACCATGCCTGCAATACCTTTGTCTTTACCCTATGAATGGTCAGGATTATGGTTAAGGTCTGCCACGAAACTGCGACCTCGCCTTTTTCTTTTTTCTTTATCTTTCTGCAAAGTTACAAATAATATTTCAATTTTCTCCCAATATGGAAGAAAAAATGACGCAGAATACTCTGATGTCTTGATATTGTCAGGCTTTTTTCATATCTTTGCAACTGTTATGAAATATGTCAATAGAATAAACTTTTTGCGTCATTGGTCGCTGGGCAGCGTATGCCTGGTGACGGTGACGGTGGTGCTTCTCACTGGATGCGCCTCGCAGCGTGGCTGCTATGTAGGCGTGCAGGGCGGTGGAATGGTGTATTATGAGGAGCGTGGAAAGGGCGAACCGCTGATTTTGCTGCACGGGCATTCGCTGGACCGACGTATGTGGGACACGCAGTGGAGGGATTTCTCCGCGCGTTACCGCACCATACGGCTGGATTTCCGTGGTTACGGACTGTCGTCTGCCATGCGTGAGGACTTGCATACCACCCATGCCGATGACGTGGTGGCGCTGATGGATTCGCTGAAAATAGAGCGTGCCCATGTGGTTGGACTGTCTATGGGGGCCTTCGTGGCTGGCGATATGCTTGCCATGTATCCTGACCGTCTGCTGAGCTGCGTATTGTGCAGCGGTGGCATAAGAAATAGTAAAGGTCCGTCGGAGCCGATGGATTCGGCAGAAAATGCTAAGAGGGAACAGGAGATTGCCGCCTTGAGGCTGCGCGGCGTGGAGGTGATGAAACGTGAATGGACGGAGCAGCTGGTAAGTGGTGGCGGTTCACGCCGTGAGACCATGCGCAAGCCGCTGCGACGTATGATAAGCCAGTGGACGGCATGGCAGCCGCTCCATAAGGAGCCACGCCTGTTCTATGGCAAGGAGGCTTGGGCAGAACTGCGCCACAAGGCTCCCGTCAGCGTACCGCTGTTGGTATTGCGTGGCGAGACGGAGGGCAAGACCTCCCGTGCCCGTGAACTGGACTATGTAAAGGATGGGGAGCAGATTACCCTACCCGACTGCGGTCACATGATGAACATGGAGCAGCCTCAGCGGTTCAATGCCACCGTCCTCTCTTTCCTCAGCAAGCACAGCAGGCAGTGATGATTATTACCGCCGGAAAAACTAACCGTTAACTTACTATATGGACAGAGCAACATACGAGAGTCAGAAAGCCTTTGCCGGAGACAAGATACCTTCCATGCAGCGCCGCTGTGTAGATAATGACTACACGGAGCGACGTATGTATATGATTACGATGGTGACAGAGGGCCGCAGGCCGTTGTTTGGTGAAGTGGCAGGTCGCAGCGAGGCTACAGAGCCGTCGCCCGATGCTCCGCATATCGTACTGACCCGTCTCGGCGAGGCCGTAGCCCAGGCATGGCATGACATAAGCACCTACCACCCGGAGGTGGAGGTGGTGGCACTGCAGATGATGCCCGACCACCTGCACGGCATTCTCTTCGTAAAGGAGAAGATGGAGAAGCCGCTGGGAAAGGTACTGCTGGGCTTCAAGCAAGGTTGCAATAAAGCCTTCCGTGAGCTGCTACCCACCGACTACGCCCACCAAGTTAAGCATGCCCACCAGGTTAAGCATGCCCACCAAGTTGAGTATGTTGCTGTACTACAGCAACAAACAAAACAGCAACCCCCAAAAGCTACAGACCGCAAGCGCGGCCTGCTCTTCGCCAAGGGCTACAACGACCGCATACTCCTCCGCCGAGGTCAGCTGGAGCGATGGCTGCATTACCTGAAGGACAACCCTCGCCGCCTGCTGATGAAACGTGAGAATCCAGAGCTCTTTCGCGTACAGAGAGGACTGACGTATGCAGGAATGAGCTTCTCTGCCATCGGCAACCGCTTCCTGCTGGAGAGGCCCATGAAGGTGCAGGTACAGTGCTCACGAAAGATAACGGATGAGGAACTACAGAAAAGGCTCGACGAATGTCTCGCCCTTGCCCGTCAGGGAGCCGTAATGGTATCGCCAGCCATCTCGAAAGGTGAGAAAGCCATCATGCGCGCCGTCTTTGACGAAGGTCTGCCGGTAATTTATCTGCAGGAAAACGGTTTCACCGACCTCGCAAAACCCGGTGGCAAGCGCATGGAAGCCTGTGCCCGTGGTCAGCTGCTCATCCTCGCCCCGTGGGAGCATCACAACGAAAGACTGACTATAAAGCGAGGCCAGTGCCTGCAGCTCAACGACATGGCAAAAGCCATCTGCGAAGGCTGTTGAGCTTGTTGCAGTGGTGCGTTTTGTTTGTGTTTTGTTTGTTGCTGTAGTACAGCAACATACTCAACAATGAGGAGGGAGAGAAGGAAATGGGGGAAAACAAAAAGTGGCGGCTACCTTACGGTGCCACCACTTTTTTATATATAATGCGTTACCTTAGTCAGCAAGCTTTGCCTTGATTTTATAAGGCTACGCCCTTGCGGGCGTTACCTTAGTCAGCAAGCTTTGCCTTGA
>DGHL01000038.1 GCA_002392645.1 Prevotellaceae bacterium UBA3849 | reverse complement strand
CCTAACACCAATCCTGCCACAGTAGATCTGAATTTTGAGCGTGCCCTTTACTGGCTCGAGGTAGGTGCACAGCCAACTGACACTGTTCGCAACATTCTCTCTAACGAGGGTGTACTCCTTATGAAGCACCTCAAGGGTGGCGTTAAGAAGGGCGCATTCGACGAGGCTGCTGCACAGGCAAAGTTCGAAGAGTGGAAGAAGGCTAAGGCTAATGGTTTCGAGGCTATCAAGGCTGACTTGGCTAAGGCTAAGAAGGCTGCCAAGGACACACAGCTCGCTGCTGAGAAGAAGGCTAACGAGGCTAAGGCTAAGGCTATAGCAGAGAAGAAGGCTGCTGCTGAGGCTGCTGCCGCTGCTGCTGCTGCAGAAGTATCTGCAGAGGAGGCTACTGAGGCACCTGCTGAAGAGGCTCCAGCTGAGGCATAAAAAATTCGAAGTAGAAAGTAAAAAGTAAAAAGTAAGATTACGTCTGCACTTCTCTCAAGAAGATATTGCGGTAATCATACTTTTTGCTTTTTGTTTTTTAAAGGTGGGATATATGAATCTCCACCGTAATGTTGAACTTATATCTGGGTTTGACGAAAAATCAGGCTTATGCGTATACCTTTAAAAGTACAGGGAGTGACAGACATTGCCACGGCAAACGACACAGCACTGCTCATAGTCACTGACCAGCAAGAGAAAAAACAGATAGCGTTGGTGGTAAATCCGCACCTACGCTATGAGTTTGCCATACGTAGAGGCAAATACATAAACGACAAGGAGCACAGCAAGATTGCTGCGGAACACCTTGAAACAGCACTACCTGAAACCATGAGTGCCATGATAAAGTACATGACAGAGCTTGAACTCGCCGTCGTAATAGTAGGAATATTCGATGGTGAATATAGGGCTGTACTTGAAGATCAGCGCTCTGGTACTATATTCGCCATCAGGGCAAGCGACGGTATTTTACTTTCATATGCCGATCCACACATCCCACTCTACGCAGAAGAATCGCTATGGGAACGCCAGAGCATGCCATATATGGGCACTGACGCCAAAGGAATATCAATGCCTCTCAACACCCTATCAACGGATATGCTCAAGCAAGCCATGCAGAAGTGCATTGAAGAAGAGAAGTATGAGATTGCTGACCAGTTGAAGAAGGAACTGGACAGACGCAGTGACAACTAAGCTACGCCATAACAATTATCTGCAACCACCTAAGAAAATCTCAAAGAAGTGAAAGAAGAACGCTATTTTTATGTACCTAACGCATCAAATGCCAAGGAACTGCCACAGGAAGAGGCGGTACATGCAACTCGTGTACTACGAATTAAGGAGGGTGACCAGATATATCTCATTGACGGAGCCGGCAGTTTCTTCAAGGCAGAGGTGACGCTAGCCTCAAACAAGCACTGTACATACAGTATAATCGAAGAGATGCCGCAGCCGCGCCATTGGCAGAGGCATATACACATAGCCATCGCTCCAACGAAGATGATGGAGCGCATAGAATGGATGGCAGAAAAGGCTACAGAAATAGGCATTGACGAGTTTTCTTTCCTTGAGTGTCAGTTCTCTGAACGACGTAAGATGCGCACCGACAGAATAGAGAAGATCGTAGTATCCGCCATGAAGCAGAGCCGTAAGGCATGGATGCCCACGGTGAACGACCTGGAGTCTTTCACAGACTTCATTCATAAACCAACAGATGGCAAGAAATACATCTGCCATTGCTACAATGAGGTAGATAGAACGGACTTGTTCAAGGAACTTAAAACACTTGCTCCTGATACTCCCGTAACCATACTTATAGGTCCGGAAGGCGACTTCTCCATTGAAGAAGTACGACTTGCCATGGAACAAGGCTATGAATCAGTGTCACTCGGAGCATCAAGGCTCAGAACAGAGACTGCCGCACTGAGTGCCGTAATGATGGCACAGTTAGCAACTAACTAATTAATACCGTAAAGCTAATGATACGCAAACACTTTGTATATAATATATGGGCACTGACGGTGTTGCTGTCACTGCTCACATCTTGCTCTGACAGCGACTATACTGACTTTATTCCTTCTAACTGCACTGCCGTGATTTCCGTAAAGACCACGAGCATGTCAGGCGAAGGTTCACCGTTCAACGAGATACGAAAGACATTCTCCGGCAATAATGAAGAACTCGCTGGTATTGACGCAACAAAAGACATATTGCTATTTGAGACCCCTGACGGCACACTTGGCATGTGCGCCGCACTCAGCGACGAAGGAGATTTTGGCGATTTCCTGCAAAAGCTGAAGACAGAAGGCAATACCGACAATTTCGTAGAACGTGACGGTTACACATTCTGTTGTCTCAAGAAATCATGGATAGTAGGCTACAACAAGTCAGCTGTAATAGTACTTGGTCCTATACTCGCAAGCGATCGCGCAAGAACCGTAAGAAGAATTACCGCATGGTTGAACCAAGATGAGAGTGCAAGCATAAAACACTCACCATTATGGGAACACCTGCAAGAAGCACAGTCTGACATAAGGATGGTGGCACAGTCGAGCACACTGCCTGAACAAATAGCCGCAGCATTGTCATTGGGTGCACCGAAAGGCACCGATCCTGACGACATATTGATAGAGGCAGAGATAACCTTCTCTGACAACACCATGCATCTGAAAGGAATGCCTTGCTCTTACAACGTAAACGTAAAGCAGTCACTGCAAAAAGCACAGACAATATACCGCAAACTTACGACAGACTGGAATACACAGATGGATGCCAAGGCTTTTGCCGGTATATTCATGAATGTAAACGGTGAGGAATTAATGCCATACCTTCATAACAACAAGGCATTGAACACCATGTTACTTGGTACCGATGCTTACGATAAGATACGCGACAATAAGGAAGAAATGGCTATACTCCTTTCACCTAACGGCAAAGCCACTGACGACAAAAATATGACAGCGGAGGTGAGAAACCTGCCAAACGGCAAAACGACAAGTGAGGAGCACCTGGTAGTAGTGCTCAACCTTGGTGCCATAGGCAACTCTGCATCAGACAAGGACAACATCATTCCTCTTCTGGCAGGCACGAAACGTATAATATACACCTTAAAGGCGGATTCTGTTAACGACAAAGCAAATTAACGGGAGCACCCTAAAATAAAAACATCGATATAATGGAACAAATAACATTTGACCATGTAATACCGAAAGTCTTCGCCACCGTAGAAGACCTGAATTCCGAGATATGGAACTCCACCGCCACATTCAAACGTGGAGGTCTTTACCTTGTAGAGGCCGCATCGGGCAAAGGTAAGAGCACATTCTGCAGCTATGTAATAGGTTACAGAAATGACTATACAGGCAAGATTCTGTTTGACAACGATGACATTAAAGACTACAAGTCTGGCAAATGGTCAGAACTCAGGCGCAACAGCATCAGCCACTTGTTTCAGGAGCTACGTCTGTTTCCTGAACTGACAGCAATGGAAAACGTATTGATAAAGAACCAACTTACGCAGCACAGCGACACTGAAAAGATACTGTCATGGTTTGAACGTCTGGGTATTCCTGAGAAGACAGACCAGAAAATAGGCATGATGTCATTCGGTCAGCAGCAACGCGTAGCTATGATGCGAGCCCTCGCGCAACCATTCGACGTACTGCTGGTAGATGAGCCTATCAGTCACCTTGACGACTACAACTCACAGATTATGGCAGATATAATGATGGAAGAGGCTAAGAAGCAGAATGCCTGCGTTATAGTCACATCTATCGGCAAACACATGAACCTTCCATACGACAAGACATACAAGCTATAGGATAACAAAATGAAACTTCTCTGGAAATTATTACGTCAGCATATCAGCATAGGACAGTTCTGCGGATTTCTGTTCGCTAACCTCTTCGGAATGACAATAGTCCTTGCCGGCTACCAATTCTACAAGGACGTACTGCCAGTGTTCACCTCCGAAGATACCTTCATGAAGGCTGACTACATAATGGTCACAAAGCGTATCGGGGCCGGCAACACGATGTCGGGGCGCACAAGCACCTTTTCTTCCAAAGACACGCAGGAGCTGAAGGCACAGCCTTTCGTAAAGAAAATCGGTGAATTCACCTCGACGAACTACAAGACTGACGCTCGCATGGGCATCAACGGACAACAGATACTGAATACCGAGATGTTCTTTGAAAGCGTACCTGACGAGTTCGTTGACATAGACCTTTCAGCCTGGAAATACGAAGAAGGCAGCGACAACGTACCAGTGATACTGCCTCGTACATACATCAACATGTATAACTTCGGCATTGCCCGCAACCGTTCCCTGCCACAGATTTCAGAAGGCCTGATGGGTATGATTGACTTTGACATCCACGTGAGGGGCAATGGCAAGGAGCGCAACTTCAAAGGTAATGTCGTTGCATTCTCAAACTCCCTCAGTGCCATACTCGTTCCTCAGTCGTTTATGGATTGGAGCAACAAAGAATTCGCACCTGACGACGATTGTCCTCCTACCCGACTGCTCATCGAGGTTGACAACCCTGCAGACGAAGGCATCGGCAATTATTTTGACCAAAACGGACTTGAGATGGAGAGTGACAAACTGAACGCAGAGAAGACTACATACTTCCTGCGTCTCATGGTAAGCCTCGTAATGATCGTCGGCATCATAATCAGCATACTGAGCTTCTACATACTCATGCTGAGTATATACCTATTGGTACAGAAGAATACTGAGAAGCTACAGAATCTGTTACTCATTGGCTATCCTTCATATAAGGTTGCCATGCCGTATCAGGCACTGACACTGACACTTAATGCCATTGTTTTACTCGTGGCACTCATTACCGTAGTCTTGTTGCGCAATTATTACATGGGCATCATCCACGCCCTGTTTCCTAACATTGAAAGCGGCACCATACTACATGCCGTATTGTTAGGTTTGGCTTTGTTTATTACAGTATCGTTACTGAACATCTTTGTCATCAGAAATAAAATCAACAAAATCTGATAAGGTGGGTTCTAATAATTCCCGCTGT
>DGHL01000033.1 GCA_002392645.1 Prevotellaceae bacterium UBA3849 | reverse complement strand
GGTGAGCTGTACCGAAGGCATCCATTACCCAGCAGTCAGCGTATGAAGCGAGCTTCTTAGCGAACTCCTTCTGGCTTGCCTTCATAGCCTTCTTAGCCTCTTCGTATGCAGGATCTTCCTTATCTATACCAACTGGCTTACCCTCCTCTTCTGGATAGAAACGGAGGTTCTCGAGCAGCAGCACCTCGCCTGGCTTCAGTGCAGCAGCCTCAGCGTCAGCCTTCTGGCAGTCGTTTACAAACTTAACAGGTGTGCCCAGTGCGGCAGACACTGCATCAACAATCTGACTAAGTGAGAGCTCTGGCTTTACCTTGCCCTTTGGCTTGCCCATGTGAGACATGATGATGAGAGAACCACCCTTCTCAAGAATGAGTTTAAGGGTTGGTAGAGCACCCTTGATACGGGTGTCGTCAGTAATCTTACCGTCCTGAAGAGGTACATTGAAGTCAACGCGTACGATGGCTTTCTTGCCTGCGAAATTGTAATCGTTAATTTTCATCTTGTTTTTATATTTAGAATTATCTTATTCGAAAACTCATGCAAAGTTAATAAAAAAAGTTGAGAGTTGATAGTTGAGCAGTAAAAGTTTACAATGAAACAGACAAAAATCTTACATTATGTAAACTCAAGTTTGCATTTTTCTGCTTTTTTGTTTCTCATATCGCATTTTTTTTATAATTTTGCAATCAAGTATGATAAACTATGATTTAAGCAAAATTACAACCATCATCTTTGATGTTGACGGTGTACTGTCGGCAAGTACCATTGGCATGAGTCCTGAGGGCGAGCCTATGCGCACGGTAAACATCAAGGACGGCTATGCCATACAGCTGGCCATAAAGATGGGACTGCGCCTGTGCATAATAACCGGGGGCAAGGATAATGCGTTGCCGCTACGCTATGGCAAATTAGGTATGAAAGACATCTTCATGGCTTGCGGAGTAAAGATCGACGTGTATCGCAAATATCTTGCAGACAACGGTTTGACTGATGAAGAGGTAATATACATAGGCGACGACATACCTGACTATGAAATAATGAAGGTGGTAGGATGCCCTTGCTGTCCGAAGGATGCCTGCACCGACATCAAGGAAATCAGCACATACGTCAGCCCATACAATGGGGGAATGGGATGCGCCAGGGATGTGTTGGAACAGGTGATGCGTGCCAAAGGCTTATGGCTTAGTCATGCAAAGGCGTTCGGATGGTGAATACATGACATGGCTATGAATTACGAGCCACACTTATGGTATCGCCATTACGTATAAGTCGGCGTGCATCGCGCAACTGTTCCTGCAATATCTCATCGGCTATACCATACACCTTGGGCTTTATTGAGCGTGAATACCTATTAAAATAAGGATTGGTACTGACATACCACTTACACTCTGCCACTCCTACGGCCTTCGGGATTCTGTCCCAGAAGTCAAAGAGCCGCGTAGAAGCGGCAATAGTTATGCCTACCCTACCGTCATTAAACCTGACGACACAGATAAGATGCTGACGCTTCTGAGTGTCACCGTCCTTCTCTGCTTCAGTACGTCTATGGCTTATGGTGATGTGGCGACCAAAGCGCTTGTTTATGTCGTTCATCATAGTACGGAACAATCTGCCATGGGAAGAAGTGTCCTGCAGCTGGTTTGACAAAATGTAGTAATGTATCATCTCATGGAGTATGGTATCCTCCACGATGTTCTCGGGCATGTCTATCAACGTACTGATACGAAATTCAAAATTCTGATAGTGCCATGTACCATTGAGTTTACGACGACGCGTATATGCCACCTGTCCCAGAAAAGTCCTTGCCCTACTCAGACGTATAGGCAAAGGTTGAAGCTGACCGCCAAAGCATAGTACATTGTATTCATTGAATTTCTTCTCTATATATTCTTTCGTTGCCCTCATATTGCCAGACTGTTTTTACACATTTGAAATGCAAAGTTAACAAAAATATGCAAGAATGGAGCTTATAATGAAAAAAAATTAGTAACTTTGCAAGATAAAAACAAATACAGACAGAAGAAAACATGGAATACCTACATGAACACAGAGACAAGGTACGCGACTATGAATGCGACCTTCAGGGTATCGTAAACAATGCAAACTACCAGCACTACGTAGAACATGCAAGACACGAGTTCTTGCTTTCGCGCAACATCAGCTTTGCCGACCTGCACGACCAAGGCATCGACTGCGTCGTGTCGGGCATAGAGATGCGCTTCAAAGTGCCACTACGCAGTCGCGATGAATATATAGTACGCACTAATGTAAAGAAGGAAGGCATACGCTATATATTCCTGCAGGATATCTACCGCGCCAGCGATGACAAACTATGCCTTAAGGCTAAAGTGGAAGCAGTCTGCATAGTAAACGGCAAGCTCGGCGACAGCAACCTGCTAATGGAAGCAATAATGAATTCATAATGCATAATTCATAACTCATAATTCATAACTCATAACTTGCGCAGCACCATGCAAGAACTGAAAAATCTATATACAGAATGGAAAGGTTGCGAACCTGTACAGATGGAACGTCTGCCTGGGGCTGGAAGCAACCGCGAATATTACAGGATATCCGATGCTGACGGTAACACAGTGATAGGATGCAAGGGAACTTCCAAGGAGGAAAACCATGCATTCATACAACTTGCCAAGCATTTCACCAAGCGCCAGTTGCCCGTACCGAAGATCCTCGCCAAGAGCACCGACGAAATGCGATACCTACAGGAAGATCTCGGCAACATTTCACTGTTTGATGCCATCAAAGGAGGTCGCGATGCCGGAGGCAGATACACCGTGAAGGAGCGTGAGCTGCTGAAACGTACCATCAGGCAGTTGCCTAACGTACAGATACGCGGTGCCCGCGGACTGGATTTCTCCGTATGCTATCCACAACCGGAGTTTAATCAGGAGGGGGTACTCTTTGACCTCAACTACTTCAAATAC
>DGHL01000015.1 GCA_002392645.1 Prevotellaceae bacterium UBA3849 | reverse complement strand
GTGGGAATTATTAGAACCCACCCTAAGTGAAAAGTGAAAATGTACATTGAGAGATGGTTAGGGTCTCTTAGCCCTTAAATAGTATCTTCCCTGCTGTACCACTCCGCGCATCAGCAGGTAAGCATTAAACGCCAGCCACAGCGCATGGTTGCGCATATAGGGATAGAGCAGGAAATAAAGCAAGAAAAACGCCACGGCACCGCCGAAGGTGCCCCACATCATGCCCTTGGTATCTGTCATGCCGACAAAGACACCATCCCACACGAAAGCCATCACGCCACAGAAAGGAATGGCTATCGCCCAAGGCAGATACTCCACCGCCGCAGCCCGTATGGAAACATCGTCGGTGAGTAACGACAGGAATGCCGTACCACCAAACGCATACGCCAGCGTATAAGCCACCGTAAGGCATATAGCCCACAGCCATACGCCACGTAAAGCCATAGAGAAATTGTCACGCTCGCCGGCACCGTAATAGCGTCCGCACAACGCCTCCGCAGCAAAGGCAAAGCCATCCATGACGTAGGTATAGAGTATGAACATCTGCATCAGCACAGAGTTGACGGCAAGTATCACCGCACCGCCCTTGGCACCTGCCTCGATGAAATAGAGGTTCACGGCTATCAGGAACAATGTCCTGACAAACAAGATACTGTTTACCTTACCCGACGATATGCTCGTAATAACATAATCGCTGTCCCTCTGCCACCTACGCGGCAATATGACAGACATAAGCACCGGCAGCACCGCCTTACGCAGGTTGAGCCTGCCACAGACGTCACGATACCTCCATACAATCAGCGTGACAGCCATCAATGCACCGCACCACTGTGCCGTCAGCGTACCCAAAGCCACACCCTCTATCTTCATGCCCATGGCATAGACGAAGAGACATGACAGGCAGATATTCACGACGTTCTGCGTAATGCTTATCACCATAGGCAACTTGGTATTCTGCATGCCGACGAACCACCCAGTGAAGGCATACAGCGCCAGCGATGGCAACGTGCCCCACACACATATATTATAATATGTATGTATTGTGTCAACGATGGCATTGTCAGGTTCGATGAACCACATGGCAAGCCTGAACAACGGCACCTGCAACACAATGATGGCAAGTGCTATCAGCATGCTGGTAAGCTGTGAGCGCAGCAGTATATAAGCCTCGCCGCCGTTACCCTTGCCATACGCCTGGGCCGTCATACCGCCTGTGCCGAAACGCAGGAACGAGAACAGCCAGTAGATGATATTAAACACCATAGAACCTACGGCAATGGCGGCCATATAGCGCGCCTCACCCATGTGGCCCGTTATAGCCACATCGACGAGTCCGAGCAAAGGCACGGTGATATTCGATATTATAGAAGGAACGGCAAGATGCAGTATCCTTCCGTGCATCATCTTTTGTGTGTTACTCTCAGCATTCATTATTTTCACGATGCAAAATTACATCATTTTTTTCACCTCTGCAAAAGAATGTCACTATTTCACCAAAGTTTTTTGCTATTTTATCCATGTCACACCTTGTGACATACGATGCCGGCAAACAAGAAACGCCACACAATCGTCATACAATATTGTTTATAAATCATAAAGAAGAGCCCTGAGAAACTAAAAAATGCTTAAACGGCGCACGGTTTATTTAATAAGCATAAATTTTATTTTATTAGTTCGGGAAATATTCTTACCTTTGCGAAGGAATTTTGATAAGGGCGGGCTCATAGAGCCTACAGCCTCCACCGTAAACAGACATTATGAAGAATACTTTACTCACGAATAGTTTGCTCGTCTTATTAACCGTACTGACAGCGGCTTCTTGCACTAAATATAATATTTCCGGCACATCATCACTGGAGGGTGTTGATGGCCACATGCTATACCTGAAAGGCATATCCAACGACGAAATTGTAAACCTAGACTCTTGCGAGGTGGTGCACGGAAAATTCAAGTTTTCCGGCTCACTCGACTCCATACAGGTCGTTACGCTTTGCATTGACAACGACCCTATACTGCCCGTAGTACTTGAGGACGGTGAGGTGATAGTAGAACTCAACGAGCAGCGTCAGCAGTGTAAGGGCACTCCGCTCAACGACACTCTGTCTGCCTTCAACAAACGCTACGAGATACTGATGCAGCAGTTTGACGACCTGACCCATCAGCAAAGCCAGGCCATAATGAACGGTGACGACATGGACGCCGTAAACCAGAGACTTGCGGAAATGGAGCACAAGCTCGTGGAAGAGGAAGACCGCATGATATCAACATTCATCAGCGAGAATTTCAACAACTGCCTCGGTCCATACGTGTTCCAACTTGCCACCAGTGCATACCCCTACCCTATGCTTACGCCATGGATTGACGCTCTGATGACAAAAGCCACCGACACATTCAAGAACTCACCTTATATAAAGGAGTATATGTCTATGGCAAAACAAAACCAGGACATAATGACCGGAGTGGCTGAACCACAGCAGCAGTTGCCACCTGCAACGGGAATGTTGCCGCAGGGACCTGACAAGATGCCACCGCCACCAACCCCGAATGAGTTAGCTAAACCAATGGAATAATGAGAACACTGATAAAAAAAGGAACCATAGTCAACGAGGGACAGCGCACAGTGGCTGACCTGGTAATAGAAGATGGTTATATTAAGGATATTATATGCGAAGGAATTGACGCGACAAGCGCCAATTCCTTTGACATTATTGTTAACGCCGAAGGCGCATACGTGATGCCGGGCGTGATAGACTCACACGTACACTTCCGCGAGCCCGGACTGACACATAAGGCTGACATGGAAAGCGAAAGCCGAGCTGCCGCATGGGGCGGAGTGACGTCGGTGTTCGATATGCCTAACACCAAGCCACAGACGACGACGCTGGAGGCTCTTGCCGACAAGCAGCGCATGGCAGAAAGCAGGATGCACGTAAACTATGCCTTCTTCCCTGGTGCCACGAACGACAACATTGACGAGCTAAGGAAACTCGACGTGCACACCATACCTGGCATAAAGCTATTCATGGGCTCTTCGACGGGAAACATGCTCGTCGACAAGGAAGAGGCGCTCGATGCAGTATTCAAGCTCGCAAAGGAGATGAACCTGCCATTGATGGCACACTGCGAGGACACTGACATCATCAACGCCAATATGGCTTACTACAAACAGACAACTGGCACTGATGATCCGGCAATACAGTTGCATCCGCTGATACGAAGCGAAGAGGCATGCTACAAGTCATCGGAACTGGGTACGAAGCTCGCAAGGAAGCATGGCACTCAGTTTCACATAGCTCACATAACAACGGAAAAAGAACTCTCTTTGCTGGGCGACAACATAACAGGCGAGGCAACCGTGGCACACCTGATGTTCGCTGCACCAGACTATGACACACTGGGAGCACGCATCAAGTGCAACCCTGCCGTAAAACTCACAAAGGACCGCGATGCCCTGCGTAAAGCCGTGGCTACAGGAAAACTGACAACGATATCAACCGACCATGCTCCCCACGATATTTCAGAGAAGCAGGGAGGTTGCGCCAAAGCCATGTCGGGAATGCCTATGGTACAGTTCTCATTGGTAGCCATGCTATCGCTAGTTGATGAAAGAATACTGACGTTGGAACAGGTGGTCAGCATGATGTGCCATAACCAGGCAAATCTCTTCTCACTCAACAATCGAGGCTTTATACGCAAGGGCTACAAGGCCGACATCGCCATAGTAAGACGCTCAGACAAGCCTTGGACCGTCACACAGCAATGCATACAGAGCAAGTGCGGATGGAGCCCGCTGGAGGGTATGAGCTTTAACTGGCAGGTATGCCAGACCATGGTAAATGGACAGGTCATTTACGACAACGGAAACTTCCTCAGCAAGGCTCACGGCGAACCTCTGAGCTTTAGATAATCAACGATGAAGAGTGTGTTTTACAAGATATATCAGATAGTGGTACTGTGTCCCGTAGTGTTTTTCGCAAGCGTATGGGCAGGCAGCACCATGGCAGTCATGTGCCCGCTGGCAGGCTGGCTAAAGTCTCACCTGCCATTCAGCCTCGGCATCATGACACGCCCTGACTGGTGGGGCTCATTCGCTTCACGCTGGTGGGCACGACTGATAATGACGACATCGCTAATACCCGTAACCGTTGAGGGCAGGGAGAACTTCCGCAAGGATACATCTTATGTGTTTGTAGCCAACCATCAGGGAGCCTACGACATATTCCTTATATGCGGCTATCTCGGTGCAGAGATACGCTGGATGCTGAAGCGTGCGCTTGAGAAGATTCCATTTCTCGGAATAGGTTGCCGACATGCTGGATATATATATGTGGATAAAGGTAACCCTGGTGCAGTACGCTCTACCTACCGCCGTGCCGAAAAGGCATTGCAAGGCGGTGCATCGCTAATGGTATTCCCTGAAGGCTCACGCACAAGAAACGGCTTCATGGGTAAATTCAAGAAAGGTGCCTTTGCCCTCGCAGATGAACTGCAGTTACCCATAGTACCCATCACGATTGACGGTTCATACGACATACTGCCATGCACAAATGACGGTGGTTTCATACAACGCCACCCATTAACCATGACCATACACAAGCCTATCTTTCCACAGTCAAGGGGCGAGGAGAACATTGAGCGCATGATGGAGGAAAGCTACAGAGTGATAAGCGAGAGCCTGAAGAGATAAGAGCGTGAGAATACACAAAGGTGCTTTTTGTTTTTTTAACACCTAAAATATTGCAAATACAAATAATTTATGTAACTTTGCAACCAGAATTTTTCTATATAAACCATAGATTATCAATACATTAACATTTTACTATAACAATATCAATCTTTACTAACATTAAAAAAACAAATGAAAAGTATTAAGGTATTAGTATTGTCATGCCTTATCGGTGCAGGTATGTCCGTAATGGCACAGACGACTCCGACCTCACAGATGGAGAAACTTTCCAGAGGTCTTGTGGTAATTCCTTCAAACAGTGGCAGTGGAGAATTTGTGAGTTGGCGCCTGTTGGGCACCGACAATGCCAGCACGACCACGTTTGACGTAATCCGTAATGGTACGACCATTGCAAAGAATCTTAAAAACGTAACGAGCTACCTTGACACTGGCGGTTCTTCAAGCAGTAAGTATCAGGTGGCAAAGCGCGTAAACGGCGTTATAACAGAAACTACTGACGCTGTAACTCCATGGTCAAATGTCTATAAGTCACTGAAGCTGAGCAGGCCTAAGGCAGGTTATTCGCCTAACGACTGCAGCGTGGCTGACGTTGACGGTGATGGCGAATACGAACTTATCGTGAAATGGGACCCTGCTGACTCTAAGGACAACAGTCAGAGCGGTAAAACCAACGCCGTATATATTGACTGCTATGAATTTACCGGCACAAGGTTGTGGCGCATCGATCTCGGCTATAACATCCGTGCAGGTGCTCACTATACCCAGTTCCTCGTTTATGATTTTGATGGCGACGGCAAGGCTGAGCTGATGTGTAAGACTGCTCCGCTCAGCAAGGACGGCAAAGGCAACTATGTTACTGCCGCTGCTACCGACAGCAACATCAAGAATGCTTCGCAGACTAACTATCGCAGCAGTACAGGCTACATCCTTTCAGGTCCTGAGTATCTTACCGTATTCAACGGACAGACAGGTGCCGCCATACATACCGTATGGTATAACCCTAACCGTGCAGGAGGCTATGGAGCAGCTGCCGATCACCCTGCAAAGTCTTTCTGGGGTGATAACTACGGCAACCGCTGTGACCGCTATCTCGCTTGCGTGGCATACCTCGACGGTTCGTCATCAACTCCAAGTGCAGTGTTCTGCCGTGGCTATTATACCCGTGCATACCTCTGGGCTGTCAAGTTCAATGGTTCAACCATCAGCACAAAGTGGCTGAGTGCACATACCTCTAAAAACAGCGTGACTGTTACCAACAGCAGCGGATCATCCACCACCAAAACTTATTCTACAAGCACATCGGGCAGTGGCTCTGCCACTCTCTATGGCAACGGTAACCACAACCTTTCTGTTGCCGATGTTGACGGCGACGGCAAGGACGAGATCCTCTATGGCTCAGGTGCTGTTGACAATGACGGTTCACTGCTCTATGCAACGGGCTATGGCCACGGCGACGCTATACACGTCAGCGACTTCGCACCAGACCGCAGCGGACTTGAAGTGTTCCAGGTTCATGAGGAGAGTCCTTACGGATGGGACCTGCATGATGCTGCAACAGGTAAGATTCTCTATTCCTCAACTGGCGGCAGTGATAATGGTCGCGGCATAGCAGGATGCTTCCTGTCAAGCGCACGCGGCGGACAGATGGCATCAAGCAATGACCGCCAACTGCGCAGTTGCGTAAACAACAGCGTATTGTCAACCAAGTCAACATCAGTGAACTTCCGTATCTACTGGGACGGCAGCCTCTACGACCAGCTGTTTGACAAGACCATAACAAAGACAAACGGTTCTTCCATCACTACATTGTTCTCGCCTACCAACTACAATAACTCTACTACATGTAACAGCACCAAGGCAACACCTTGTCTGCAGGCTGACATCTTCGGTGACTGGCGTGAGGAGATTATCATGTGGAACTCGTCTGACAGCTGTACCATAAACATCTTCTCTACTACAGAGACCACCTCTTACCGCGTTCCTACACTCATGCATGACCATGTATATCGTATGGGCGTGGCATGGCAGAATGTGGCCTACAATCAGCCGCCACACCTCGGCTATTACCTGCCAGACTATGCTACGTCATTCAATGCCAACAGCTCTATCGTTGCCGTTGACAATACCACTATGACCGGCTATGTGCAGTGGACATACAACGGTGGCACACTCAGCCAGAGTGCTACATACAGCGGACTCTCAGGCTATGTCACAGGTTCTGTCTCTGCGGGCAGCGGACTGACAGCCGGCGGCACGAAGACCGTAGGCGGACTGACAGAGACATTGCTGGGCGTTACGAGCAAGACGTCTTCTGCAAGCAGCAGCAATGCCCTTACTTTCAAGGTCACACCTGCAAGCGGCTATACCTTCCAGGCTACCAAGGTTGAGGTTACGGCAACACGCTTCGGTACTGACGGCGGCAAGCTCGACATCAAGTTCGGCAGCACCACACTTGCTTCTGGCGTAACGCCATGCCGCAACAACACATCGCCTTACTATACCACATATACATATAACCTGAGCGGCAGCGCAAGCTCTTCTGCACAGTCACTCATGCTGTATCTATACAACCTTGCCACCAACAAGCAGTATGGCATTTGTAACATAAAGGTATATGGCACCGTCAAGTCAGCTTCCTCAGCCTCTGCAAAGTCTGCAGGCAGCCTTGTCGATGAAGGAGACGAGGTGGTGACAGCCATACAGGAAGTCCAGCAGACAACACCACGCCAGAACGACAATGCATATTATGACATGAGCGGCAGACGCATCAATGCAGCCGACCTGCGCCCTGGCACACTGTATCTGCACAATGGTAAGAAGTTCATAAAATAAAGTAAGACCGGTGATGTATAACCATACATCGGCACATTGAACATACACAGACTCTAAAGACGACAATTTTGACGATTTCAACAGAAATTATCAAAATTGTCGTTTTTCTATAAATACCTTTGCCCTTGATTTATAAAAAAAATGTGAATATATTTCTTTATTTCAAATAAAATTATTAACTTTGCATCTGATTTGTGCGTATGCGCATACTTAAACAAAAACGAAAACAAAATAAAATAAAGATAATGGCAAAGACAAATGTAAATGAGTCTGCTCAGGCAGAGCAGATACTCAACAAGCAGGAAGCATTCTTCCTGAAGTTCCGCAAGCAGATACTCATCGCAGTAGCTGCAATCATAGTATTAATCGCTGGCTATATCTGCTACAAGTCATTTATAGCTGCTCCACGTGAGGACAAGGCCGCTACGGCAATGGCTAAGGCTCAGGAGCTTTTCTCACAGCAGGATTTCCAAAAGGCACTCAATGGCGATAAGAACATCGAGGGCTTCCTCACTATCATAGAGAACTACGGTGGCACTGACGCTGCCAACCTCGCAAATGGCTATGCCGGACTCTGCTACGCTCAGATGGGCAAGTGGAACGAGGCTGTGAAGTACCTTGACGAGTTCTCACCACAGGACGATGCAATTATCAGCCCCGCAATGGTTGCAGCACTCGGTAACGCATACGCTAACACCAACCAGGTGGACAAGGCTATCAGCACCCTTAAGGAGGCTGCAAGCATGGCTGACTCTCGCGCAAAGGACGGTGTGAACAACAGTCTCTCACCAACCTACCTCATTCAGGCTGCACGCTTGCTGGAGAGCCAGAAGAAGAACGACGAGGCTCTGGAGATTTACAAGAGCATCAAGGAGAAGTACGTAAACAGTCCTGTATTCCAGGAAATAGACAAGTACATCGAGCGCGTAAGCAAGTAATATAAAACGCTGACAAAATCATTAAAATTAAAATAAAATACACCGCGAATAATGGATTATAGACCTCACAAGTTTGGCGAAAGCTGACGGTGGAGCTGTAATCCATTATTCCGTTTTTAAAAACAATCACCATGCATCCATCAAGCAAAACATACAAAGTCTGGACATTCCGCACATCACTCTGCCTAACACTCTGCGCCATGCTTACGACTGCCGTCATGACATCGTGCAAGGAGAAGAAAGAGCCAGAAGAGATCATCATCGAGAAGGTTGTTGACAAACCACAACCAGAGGAGCAGGAGATGTCTGACGAGAAACTTGACGGAGGCTTCGAATGGATTGGTGGAGCCAGCTACACCTATACCATACTCAGAAAGCCATCGAGCGCCCTGCGTAAGGTGAAGAACCACGACGTGACCTACACCGACAACGAGATCACGCTGGTAGTCAAGCGTGCCGACGGCACCGTATTCTTTGAAAAGAAGTTTACCAAGGCCAACTTCGCACCAGCACTGCCCAAGCAGTTTAACGACAACGGCGTATTGCTGGGCATGAATTTTGAGAAGGCTGCCGGCAACAACCTCAACTTCGTTGTCAGCGTCGGCTCTCCCGATGACAGCTACGATGAATTCTTCTACGTCCTTATGACACTCGACAACTACGGCAATACCAAAGCAACGGTGTATAAGAACTAATAAAAAAGCGACGAACGCGACGAACGCGAAAAAAGGTGAAAGATTGAAAGCAAACCTACATTGCATGGTTTACATTCACTCTTTCACCTTTTCTTTTTCTCCTCCTCCAATTCATCCGCTCGGCACTTGCAATGCTTTGCCTTGCAAAGAATACTGCAATCCTAATCAGCAAAGCGGTTCCTTCCTGATATCTCCCACCCTGTAGCCCTCTCTGTCTGCCGCAGCTCTCAACTGCTTTTCAAAGTAATATGCTATACTGCCGACAAAGGAACACGACAAATCCTTACGATTATAGTGCACGATGTTACGACAGAAGAACAGACGGAAACAATCCACCACCATCTCCTCTATCCAAGCCTCATCAATGTGGGCGTTAATATATGGCGCCAGCGAAGCAAGAAAACGATTAGGCAACGGTTCGCGATAAACCTTTTCTATTATGACAGCCTTCGTCAACCCCGTCTCACGCTCAAAACACTCCACGGCATCAGCATGCCCACCCTTGTAAAGCAAGTTAAGGAAAGTACGACCAAGCACCGCACCACTTCCTTCGTCGCCAAGTATATAGCCCAGTGGCGACACGTTGCTCACTATACGCCTGCCGTCATACAGACATGAATTCGCACCCGTGCCAAGTATGCAGGCTATGCCCTCACCGTCGCCAAACAAAGCCTTTGCAGCACCAAGCATATCGCTGTCCACCTCTACCGTCACGGCATTCACGAACACCTCACGCAGTATGTCAGCCAACAAGGGCGACTTCTCCGCCGTGCATCCTGCACCATAGAAGTGTATCTCCCCTATAGCCGATGGCGACGGAAAGCCCTCACCGCCTATAAGTTCGTTAAGCAACACGTCCATTATCTGCTCGCGCTGCATGTGAAAAGGGTTAATGCCCTGCGTCAGGAACAGTCGGCCGTCATCCAGTCTCCATGTAGTCTTTGTGCTTCCGCTATCAGCTGTCAGTATCATATATGTATAGGTGGGTTCTAAAAATTCCCA
>DGHL01000039.1 GCA_002392645.1 Prevotellaceae bacterium UBA3849 | reverse complement strand
GGAATTATTAGAACCCACCTAAATTATTATAGGTAAGGATGAAAAGATATTTTATAGACACTATGCGTGGTAATAAAAAAAGAATTTTTCTGCTTGTATCAATCGTGGTGAGCATGATGCAGAGTATCGGTGCTGTCACATGGTACGACGGCTCCCATGCCGTGCGCTATACCGTGGTAGGTGAGTGCTCTCCGGTGGTAGAGATAGCTTTGCAGATGTTTTGTGATGATATGAAAGCCGTAACGGGTCACAAGGCGGAGCATTTTAAGGGACGCGTCAAGGACGGTGTGTCACCAGTGGAGATATATCAGCTGGATAAGGCAAACGCCAAGGCTCTGAAAGCTTTGCAGACGATGAACGTACTGTCGTCAAAGCTAATGGAGCAGCAAGATGCATTCTTTCTCGGTGTACGCAATGGCAAGGTGATTGTCGTAGGTAACAATGGACGTGGCACCGCTTATGGTATTCTTGAGTTGTCGCGTTGGGCAGGCGTGTCTCCTTGGATATGGTGGGGCGACGTAGTGCCAGAGAAGAAGGCACGACTTGTACTTGCAGATAACTTCCAGACCTTGCAAAGCCCCAGTGTTCAGTATAGAGGCATATTTATTAATGATGAGGATTGGTCTACGCTTCAGTGGGCTAACACCGTATTTCACGATTCCCATCATGGCAAGGTTAGGGGAAAGGATAAAAACAAGACGTTGCCAATGCCTCCGCAGGCATATAAACGTATATTTCAGTTGATGCTCAGATTGCGTGCCAACACCCTTTGGCCTGCAATGCACGAGGTGACCAAGGCCTTTTTCGCGGTAAAGGGTAACAGGGAAATGGCAGACTCGTGTGGTATAGTCCTTGGTTCTTCTCACTGTGAACCGCTATTGAGAAATAATGTCGGCGAATGGGATAAGAATAAACGTGGTGCATATAACTTCATCACTAATCGTAAGAATGTTGAGGAATATTGGGCGGAGCGTCTTAATGAGATGAAGGGGCAGGGTGCGCTCTTCACCATCGGTATGCGTGGCATACACGATGGTTCTATGGAAGGAGTGAAGACTCCGGCAGAGAAACTTAGCGGCTTGCAGAGCGTGATAGATAGTCAGCGTAGGCTCATAGCTACACATTATGATAAGAATGTGGAGCAGGTGCCGCAAGTTTTCATTCCTTATAAGGAGGTGCTCGACATATATGAGAGTGGTTTGCGCGTGCCTGATGATGTCACCCTCATGTGGTGTGATGATAATTATGGTTACATGACGCGTTTGAGCGATGCCGTCCAGCGTCAGCGTCGCGGAGGTGCCGGGGTATATTATCACCTTAGCTATTGGGGCAGGCCTCACGACTATCTGTGGCTTACCACTACGCAGCCAGGTTTGGTCTATAACGAGCTGAAGCAGGCTTACGACCTTGGTTCAAGAAAGGTATGGATAATAAATGTGCATGATCCGAAGGTGGCGGCATACGACCTGTCGTTGGCTATGGATATGGCATGGAATATAAACAGTGTCAGTGCCAATACTGTTAGGCAACATCTCGGACAGTGGCTGACCCAGCAGTTTGGACTCGCCACGGCTCAGGCCGTAGCGCCTGCAATGGAGCGTTTCTATCAGTTGTGCGCCATTAGAAAGCCAGAGTTCATGGGATGGACGCAGACAGAACTCGATAAGAAGAAATACAACAGAGGCCTTTCTACGCCGCAAGGCACGCAGTTCTCTGAAACGGAGTTTGGCGGAGAACTGGAGCGTTATCTTGAGGCTTACGACGAGATAGAACAGACTGTAATGACGGCTCAGGGCAGCCTTCGCTCCCAAGACCTTGCCGATGCCTACTTTGCTCATGTACTATATCCTGTCAGGTGTGCTGCCGCCATGGCGCATAAGCATCTCGATGCTCAGTTGGGCGACACGCTGTCGGCTATTGAGGCTCAGGAAAAGATTAAGAAACTGACGAAGCAGTATAACAGTATGGCTGGTGGAAAATGGAAAGGGCTGATGAGCTGTAATCCGCGTAACCTGCCAGTGTTCCAGGATTTCACCGTATCCGACAGTACTACCATAAGGCGTAGCAAGAGTCGTCCGTTGAATGAGACGAGTCTTGACGGATGTGTAGTGCGAAATGCATATACATACGATAGTTGGTTGGGCAATGTGCATACGGTAGAGATGCTCGGACACAGTATGAATGCTGTCAGCATTGCCAAGGGGTCGTCTGTGACATACACCTTCAATGCACCTAAGAGTGGTGATGCAGTAATACGCACAGCGATGATTCCTACGCAGTCTAATGACAAAGGTGACATTCGTTACAGTGTTAGTATTGACGGTGGCGAACCTGTGGCGTACTCTCTGAAGGAACCTTACCGTTCAGAAGGATGGAAACAGAATGTGCTGCGCGGCCAGGCTTTGCGCAATACAAATGTTAAGGTGGGGGCAGGAACACATACCCTGACCATTACGGCGCTTGATGACCACATCGTGTTTGACCAATGGATGCTCGACTATAAGCCGGGAAGGCAGTTCTATATGTTCCCGACAAAATTCTGATACGGATGCCGTATGAAAATTGCCATGTGTTTACATGGCAATTTTTTTTTATTTTGTAGGCGAATATGAAGGGTTGGTAAATTCAAATTCTGACGTTACTTTGGCGGTGAAAAAGTTTCACGGGCTATGTGTTTTTAGTCAAAGTGGGAAAAAAATATGTCAAAGGAGGTAAAAAGGTTGTGTGTTTGGGAAAAAAAAAGTAATTTTGTCGTCAGAAACGTTTTTAACTGACTAAAACTTACGCTCGGCATGAAGATGCTGATAAAGATAATAGTAGGTAGTGTCGTCATGTTGCTAGCGGCAATGGGCGGACTTGCTGTGTTCCTGTCTTCGGACAGCGGACAGAGGTGGCTTCGTGAGTTTTGCGTAGGAAAGTTGGCTGACACGTTGCACACGAGGATAGATGTGAAGCACATAGGCATAGGGCTCCTTACGGGAGATGTCACCTTGTATGGGGCAGAGATATATGACCGCAGCGAGGTGAAGATGCTGAGCGTAGATACCCTTGAGGCGGATATCGACCTTACAGGCATATTCCATAGGGAGATTGGCATAGAAGGAGTAAGGTTGGCTGGCGCCACAGCAGTACTTTATAAAGAGCGTCCCGATACTGCCGCTAATTATCAGTTCGTGTTCGACGAGCTTAAGCGAAAGAAAAAGGAAGAAGCAAGGGGAGAGAAGAAAGAACCGGCGATGCGCCTGGTGATGGACCTCGTAGAGGTAGAGGTGAGTCGTACAAACCTGAAATGGGATGTGAAGTCAGAACCTCACAAGGAGGCTGGTACGTTTGATGCTAACCATCTTGACGTGACTGGTTTTGCGGTGAAACTGCAAGGCAGTATGCTCCGTAACAAGGATCTGGATTTCCGTCTTGCTGACTTAAGGGTAGGAGAGTGCCAGTCTGGTATGAAATTGTCGTTGGGTAGCGCAAGTTACAAGGCTGTGAAGGGTGATACCCTGCGGCTCTCACTTGAAAACCTGAATTTCAGATATCAAGACAAGCAGGTAGGGCTCGGATTACTTCAGATGAAGCAGAAGGCCGACTCCATTTCCATAGACAAGGAGATGAAGGTGACGATAGATGCGTTGACGTACAAGAATAACAACGGCAAGCCGCGAAAGAATACGGGCAGGCCAAACCGCGGATGGTTTGACAAAGGACATCTGGATGCGGTGATAAATGCCAAAGCTACAATCCACAGTCTGCGTAAGGATAGCGTCAACGTCACCATACACGGTATGTCGGCGAAGGATAAAGGCAGCGGGCTCGACATAAGAAACATAGTAGCGCAGTTGCGTATGACCGCCAATAGGTTTGCTTTGCAGAATATGCGTATAGACCTTGCCCGTACGCGTATATATATAAATAATGTATCTGCGGCATATCGTGTCGTTAAGGGCGACAAGGCAAAAGGTAAGAAAGGCAGGGTGGCAATGCGCTTTGATACCTTCCCGCTTAAGGCCTCGGTAGGCTTGCAGGATATAGCACGACCATTCGCACCGCCGCTGAGCAACTTTACCACACCGCTACGGTTGAGTGTGAACGTAGGTGGCGACCTGAGTCGCATAGCGTTTAGTAACATCAGGATAAGCACTCCAGACGGTAGGTTGGCACTTACAGCCAGTGGCGATCTCTGCAATGTGCTTGAAAAGAAACGGTTGTGCCTGCATTTCAACAATATTCATCTGAGTGCGCGCAATGGTGTTAAGGATCAGATAGTAAACCATTTTGCAAAGAAGGTGCGCCTGAAGATGATGAGGCAGTTGGCTGCCATGGGCGATATAACTTATAACGGTTCGTTGGGCATATATTATAAGCGAGAGGATGTAAGAGGACGTATGTCGTGCCGATACGGCAATGTGGATTTTGCCTTTACGCTTAATGGTATTACAAAATACATGACGGGTACGCTTGGCATCGACTCCATGAATCTCGGCGATATAATGAATGTCAAGGGATTGTGGATTGATAAGACCAGAGCGTCGTATAGCTTCAGCATAGCTTCCATGCGAAAGACGCCAGGTCATGGCAGACTGCCTCAGGGATGGCTGAAAGCCACCATAAATGATGCGCGTTATAAGAAGGTGGGATTCCGCAACATCTACGCAGAGATACGTAGTGATGGCGTAGAGGCTAAAGGCTCGGTAAAGGCATTCCAGAAGTTGATAGACATAATGGCAGACTTCACCTATAGGCAGACAGATACCGAGCAAAGTTTCAGGGTGCATCCACATCTGAAACTGCATGAGAAGAGTGCTGCTGAGATTTCAGAGAAAGAGCGTAAGAAGGCAGAGAAGGAAGCTGCAAAGGCAGAGAAAAGGGCTGCGAGGGCAGCGAGAAAGGCTGAAAAGGAGGCACGGCGTGCAGAACGCAAGGCTGCCAAGGAAGCCTTGAAAAAAGAAAAAGAAAAAGAAGAGTAAAACGTGTTAATATAAATAATGAGAAAAAAAAGTTTTGCAACCTCGTTGGTTGTGTTTGTGATGATGCTTGTAGCTTCGGTGGCACAGGCAGAGAACTATCCTTATCGTAGTGATTTCCTATGGGTGACGACGCCCGACCATGCAGACTGGCTTTACAAGGCCGGTGAGAATGCAACCGTCGAGATACAGCTGTATAAATATGGTGTGGCTGTTGACGGCGTAGAGGTGAGTTACGAGGTGGCTCCCGACATGCTCGAACCAACTGCCCAGGGTAAGGTGACCGTAAAGAAGGGCAAGGCGACAATAAAGGTGGGAACAAGAAAGACTCCTGGCTTTCAGGATCTTCGCATGACTGCCACCGTTGACGGTATGACAACCAAGCACCATGTGAAGGTTGGCTATAGCGTGGACAAGATACAGCCTTGTACACAAGAGCCAAAAGACTTCAAGGCCTTCTGGGATGAGACGCTGAAACAGTATCAGAAGCCGGTGGAGGTAAGTCGCGAACTGGCAAAGGAGTATTGCACAGACAAGGTGGACTGCTGGTTGGTGAAGCTGAAGACCGACCGCGAGCATTATATCTACGGCTATCTCACCATGCCAAAGAATCGTGACGGCAAGAAGATGCCGGCGGTGATGTGCCCTCCGGGTGCAGGTGTCAAGACCATTAAGGAGCCGTTGCGCCACAAGTATTATGCCGAAAATGGCTTCATACGCTTTGAAACAGAGATTCATGGCATGAACCCTACTTGGAGCGAGCAGGACTTCAAGGACATACAGTCGGCCTTTGCCAGCCGTGACAACAACTATCTTGTGAATGGCATCAGCGACCGCGACAGGTATTACATGCGCCATGTGTATGGCGGTATGTATGCAGCGATGAAGTATCTGGAGAGCCTTCCAGAATGGGACGGCACCAACCTTGCAGTGCAGGGAGGCTCACAGGGTGGAGCTCTGGCACTGATAACGTCAGCACTGTGTCCGGAGGTTACATTGTGTGTGGCTAACCATCCGGCATTGACCGACATGGCAGGCTATGCAGAGAAAGGTCGTACGGGCGGTTATCCTAACTGGAAGGACGGCGTGATACTTACTCCGCAGAATATAAAGACGCTGGCATACTATGACGTCATCAACTTCTGCCGCTACGTCAAGTGTCCGGTGCGCCTGACATGGGGCTACAACGATAGTACGTGTTCGCCTACTACCAGCTATGCTGCATGGAACACGCTCACTTGTGAGAAGGAGTCGTTCATAACACCAATCAATGAACACTGGACAAGTGAGACGATGGAACGTCAGCACATGGAGTGGATAATTGATAAGATAAAAAAGTAAAAAAGCTTCATACAGCGTATTTAACTGACGAATCCTTGCGATGAAAATCACCAAACTTGATTTTGGTGTCAAAAATCGCAAGGATTTTTTGTTTTGTGTAACCTATTGATAATCAGTGATGAGTGTTATGTAAAAATGCGCCGGGAACGATAAGACGTTGTAAAAGCATAGCTTTTACAATGTAATATGATAGCTTTTACAGTGTAATAGCTATGCTTTTATGACGTAAAAAGATAGTTTTAGCAACGTAAAACGATAGCTTTTACCATTTTCAGGCTAAGTTTTTAGAAAGGTAGTTGGTATAAAACGGAACTTTGTTGGTCGATATTCCGGCTAGCGCGCTCTATTTTGCCATGTAAGGTAGTGCGTCATTTGTTCGCAAATGTAAAGTCATGTTTTCGGTATAAACGACAACCTTTATTATCGCGGAGCATGTACTGACATTACTGAGATAAGATAAAAAAACATGCAAAAGTTTCCGTAATTGAATACTTTTGCGTAATTTTGCAGATTAAAATATTAAAGCGAAACATGAAATTCAACGAAGTAAACGAAAGCTATACCATGGCTGAGGCCATACAGGAGGCCCAGCGATGCCTAAATTGTAAGGTTCCACAGTGTAAGAAAGGATGCCCAATCAGTAATGACATACCAGACTGGATACATGAATTAAAGAAAGGTAATCTGGGAAATGCCATAAGTATTATCCGCGCAAAGAGTAACCTGCCTGCAGTGTGTGGTCGTGTATGCGGTCATGAGAAGCAGTGCGAAGGTTCATGCGTGTTAGGAAAGAAAGGACAGCATATCAATATTGGAAAGTTGGAACGCTTCATTGCCGATTTCGATGCAGAGAATCATCTTACGCATGAGAATGTAACAGAGAAAAACCGTGGCAAAGTGGCGGTGATAGGTTCTGGTCCGGCTGGTATAACGGTTGCCGGCGACCTTTCCCGTATGGGATTCGCTGTTGAGGTATTCGAGATGGAGCAGCAGTGTGGTGGCGTATTGCGCTACGGCATACCTGAATACCGACTGCCAAAAGAGGTCGTAGCGCGTGAGATACGCTACATAGAGAGTATGGGAGTGGTGATACACCGCAATACTCATATTGGCGAGGAAGTTACCGTTGATGATTTGTTCAGCCAAGGCTTTGACGCTGTGTTCATAGGTACGGGCACAGGTATGCCTAAGAGTCTGCAGATTCCTGTATTCAGAAACGGCGAACAACTGATGGATGAGGATGGAAAGCCACTGTCGAGCGATAAACTGAAAGGTGTGCGCCTCGCTACGCACTTCCTTCGTAGGATGGAACTTTTCAATGAGGGCTTTATCGGGCATGACGAGGTGTCTGTCCGCCCTGAGCACCGAGTGTTTGTCATAGGTTGTGGAAATACTGCCATGGATGCTGCCCGTACAGCCATCCGCATTGGTGCGGAGCGTGTGGAGGTGGTATATCATCGTGGCATAGAGAATATGGCAGCCTTGAAGGCGGAGTATGACGATGCTGTTAAGGAAGGAGCCCATTTCAGCTGGCATTCGTCTATCGTTGAGATACATGTGGATGCCGACAATGAAATACGAGAGGTGGTAATAGAGACCAAACAGCCTTTGGAGACTAAGGAAGGTGAGGAACCTCGCTTTGAGATAACAAGACGTACGGAAAAGGCTGATCGTGTCATCATGGCCGTGGGCGCTATGCCTCGTACTAAGATTGTTCGCACTACGTCGGGCTTGGAGAATGATGAGAAGAATTTCCTCATTACTCGCGATGTACCTTACGGCATGACGACGCGTAAGGGAGTCTTTGCCGGTGGCGACGTGGCAAACCGTCAGGCTACTGTGGTTCACGCCATGCAGGATGCCAAGAAGGTGGCAGAGGGCATTGCAAAATATGTTGACGCAGTGAAACTGATGGAAGCGATAAACATTTAGGATTCCTTGTAATCAGTCTGATATAGTAAAAGGAAGAAGCGGTAATGAGAACACTCTCATTACCGCTTCTTCCTTTCTTATATATTCTGTTTTATCGTTCGATGTATTACGAATCCTCGCTTCGTCGTAGTGAGTTCTCCTGATTCTTCAGTCTTAGAACCTTCCGCCACCGCCGAAGCCACCACGTGAGCCTCCTCCGAAGCCTCCTCCTCGTTTGCCACGACCTTCGCCGCCCATGCCTGGACCGCCTTCGCCGCCAGGACGATCACCACCGCCAGCCTGGCGCATGGCTTTTCTGCCTTCCTTGCCGCCGAAGGCGTTGAAGCGGTATATTACGTGCAGCATAGCATAGCTGTTGATGCTGTTGTAGTAGGTATCGCTGCGCTGCGTTGCGCTGATACTTCGAGAGAAGCTGCTCTTCTGGTTAAGAATATCGTTTAATTGCAGAGAGGCAATGAGGTTCTTGCCTTTCAGGAAACTGTGTGAAATCTGAGCATTCCATATAAACTCATTGGTGTTCATTGACTCGTCGCTATAGCCGCGGCGTGATGACATGTGAGCGCCGGTAGAGAAACTTGTGCCCCATGGTGCAGTTGCTGTGATGTCAACACCATACTGGAACTGCCATGTGTCGAGGTTTGCGTTAGGCTGCAACTTGTTCCTTGTAATGGTGTAAGTCACGTTTCCGTTAGGCTCAACCTCAAGCCATGAATTGCGGTATGACATACCCAGACGTTCGCTCAGACCTGTAGAGCGGGTATAGTTCGTGGTAGCCTCTGCGCTCTTGTTAAGGTTTACATAGCTTGCATGGTTCTGGTATGAGATGTTGGTCATGCTGCTCATGTTCCATACGCCGGTAGTGTCAAGTGCGGTGTTGAACATGAAGGCACTGCGTATGTTCCAGTTGCCGTTGATGTTCATAGGCTTTGTGGTGCGTCCGCCGGTCTGCTCGTTATATGTTGTCATGTTTGACACGCTGTTACTCGTGTTAGAGTAATTGATGAACGCCATGATGGTGCGCATGTGCTTCTGCACATAGTTGCTGTATCGCAGTTCAAAGCGCTGTGTGAACGATGGCTTCAACTCTGGGTTACCCATTGATATGTTCAGTGGGTCAGAGTCATCGGTGATTGGCAGCATGTCAGTCATGGAAGGCTGCGAAGTACTTCCGCGGTAGTTCATGCGCAGGGTCTTCTGCTTGGTGAAACGGTAGCGGAAGTCAAACGTAGGAGTGAAGTTTGTCACAGAGCGTGCCACGTCGTAATGCTTGCCCAGATAGTCGTATATCATGTGCTGCGTCTGTGGCTGCAACATCACGCCCAGGTTAAGGTTGTAAGTGTTTGTGGTGCGTCTCCAAGTCAGCTCTATTTCGTGTGTGTAGTTGTTATATTCAGAGTAGCGGCTCAGTGAGTCACTGTAATAGGTGTCGATAGGAGCGTATGGGTCTATGAACGAATTGAAGTTACGGTAAGCCCATGTGCCTATGTTTGCAAAGTTCTCAAACTGACTGTAGTCATCCTTGTTGTAGAAGTCATACGTGCCACGGCTGCTGGTGCGGTGGCTGTATTGGTACATGTAGCGCAGTTGCAGGAAAGAGAACTTAGACAGACGCTCGGAATAAGTGCCAGTCAGCGAGAACGTCTTGTTATCGCCTGGTGTCAGGTTATAGCGGTTCTTGTAATATATAGAGTCCTCTGTTGACGGACGATACAGCTGCACATACTGCGTTGACAGAGCCTCGTTGTCGCTGTTAGTGCTTGAGTATCGTGCCTGCACGGTAGCACTGTTGCCACGGCTTGACAAACGTCTTGAAGCCACAGCCTGCAGGTTGAGGTTGTTGTTCGTACCATAGCTCAGGGAGTTGTTGCTGCGACGGTTGATGAGCAGTGAGTCTGCCATGAGTCCAGAACCGATGCTCTGCTCATAGATAGACTTGTTCAGTGCCTCCATGAACTCCTTATCCAGAGGGTCGGTGGCAGTCTCTCCAGTCACGGGGTCAGGTGTGTTGTAAGGGTCTTTGTTGAATGACGCACTTGTGCTTGTAGAGCGTGAGTCATTGCTTGATATTGACAATGATGGACGGAAAGAAATCGTTGTCAGCGTATCAGGTTTCCATTCCAGGCGACCGTTGAAGTTCCATGAGTTGGAGCGTCCGTAGCTTGTTGACACGCTGTTGCTGAACGAGCCTACCGTAGAAACGAAGTTCTCGCTGGCACGCTTTGTCCATGTGTCGGTATCGCCATGGTTCCAGCGTATTGAGAAGTCAGCCTTCAGCTTGTCTTTTTTCTCGTAGTTGTAGTTTGCTGCCAGCATCTTGTTTGCCTGCAGACCGTTGCCACGGTTGCCGAAACCGCCTCTGCCACCGGTAGAGAAACCACGGTCGCCGGTGTTGTTAGCACTGCCGAAGATGAACAGACGGCTGTTGTCCTTCATCCATCCGAACATGCCCTGTTCGGCATATCGGCTTTTCGTACCGATAGACAAGTCGATATTGGCGAGTATGCCCTTGTTCATGCCGCGTTTTATGTTGAAGTCAAGTATGGTCTGCTCCTCACCGTCGTCAACGCCGGTGAGCTTGGCCATGTCGCTCTTCTCGTCATACGCCTTTACCTTGTCGATGATGGCGGTAGGCAGGTTCTTGAGGGCGGTCTGAGTGTCACCGGTCATGAACTCCTTGCCGTCAACCTTAATCTTCTTCACCTCCTTGCCGTTGATGGTTATCTTACCATCATCGTCAATCTGTGCGCCCGGCAGACGCTTCACCAGTTCCTCGATTACAGAGCCTTCCGGTGTGCGGTATGCAGCAGCATTATATATAAAGGTGTCCTCCTTCACAATCACCTTTGCCGCAACGCCGTTGGCAACGACCTCCTTCAGCATCACCGCGTCAGTTTCGAGGTTTATCTTGCCAAAGGCAAAAGACTTGTTGTCAGAAATCGTTACGTTGCGTGTAACGCCTTTATATCCTATGTTGGTAATCTTGATGTAATACTTTCCGTTTTCAGGTGCTTGCAGTGAGAAATTACCGTCAATGTCTGATACGGCACCGGCTACATAGGTGGAGTCGGCGGCCTTATACAGTTGTACGGTAGCCTGTATCACGGGTTCTTTCTCTTCCTTGTCGATGATAATACCGGTGATTTCACGTTCGTGTGTCACCGGTTGTGTTTGTGTCTGCCCGTTGTCGTTAGTGGCAGTGATGTCTTGTGCCATTGCCATTGTTACTGACAATACAAATGTGACGATGGCTGTAAGGATTTTTTTTGTCATATAATAAGTTTCTGTTTTTTCGGTTTGTATGATTCTATGACGAACATACAAAGTAAAAGTTTAAAGTGGAGTGTGCATTTTCTTGAAAAATGCAACGCTCCACTTTAAACTTCCATGTCTTATCTTCATTCCCATTACAACTCGTCTGCTGCATAGAGGAATGACATCGTTGGCATGTTGTAGTCGAAAATCTCGTTGTCGTTGAAGAAACGCTTCAGTTCTATGGCCGCGTTTTCTTTAGAGTCGCTTGTATGAACTATATTTTCTTGGAACGACATGGAGAAATCCCCTCTTATGGTTCCAGGGGCCGACTTGCGTCCATTGGTTGCGCCTGCCATTTGGCGCACCACTTCCACTGCGTCAACACCTTCATAGCAACATACTATAACAGGAGTCACAGTCATGGCATCTTTCAGTTGCTGGAAGAAAGGTTTTCCTGCATGCTGTGCGTAGTGTTCACTCATTTGGTCGTCTGTCAGCTGACACATCTTCATGCCAGCCAGTCTAAGACCTTTCTGCTCAAAGCGTTTTGTCACCTCGCCCACAAGTCCTCTCATCAGGCAGCTGGGCTTAAGTATTACCAATGTCTTTTCCATTTGTCTGTCGTTTATATCGTAAATTATAAATTTAGCACGTCATGTGGTTTGCAAAATTACAAAAAATATTGCAAATTACATACATTTATATATAAAAAAGATTATACAACACCTTTTCACTAGTGAAGATTCTTTCAATCCTTCAATTCTTCAATCTTTTTCCCGCTTCTAATTCCTTAATTTTAAATTTTTTGGTCATTTTTCTTTGTCAATCCAAAAAAAAGTAGTAATTTTGCAGCCAAATTGTAATAATATTAACTTTTGCGCCTATTTTCGGCGCTAAAAAACCACTAAAAACAAAATGAAAAAAGATCTTCATCCAGAGAACTACCGTCCAGTAGTGTTCAAAGACATGTCAAACGGCGATATGTTCCTCTCAAAGTCAACATGTAAGACAAACGACACCGTAGAATTCGAGGGCGAGACCTATCCTGTAGTAAAGATAGAAATCTCTAACACCTCTCACCCATTCTACACAGGTAAGAGCAAGCTCGTGGACACAGCAGGTCGCGTGGATCGCTTCCAGCAGCGCTACGGCAATATCAAGAAGTAAGATATAGAAAAAATAGTAAAACGCGGACATCTGTAGTTGCATATACGGATGTTCGCTTTTTTATTATCGAAAACTTGCCAGTCTCGTTTTTTATTCGTACATTTGCAGACGAATAACAATACCCACCATGTAAAAACGATAATAAAGGACTAACAAACTATAAACAACAAAGAAACAATGAAAAGTATTTCGCTTGACATCACAAAGGCGCAGCAGTTTCTTCCTGCTGGCGCAGTAATGGCACTCAAAGACAAGGCAATGGCTGCCCGTAAGGGACTTGAAGAGGGCACCGTTCCAGGTAATGACTTCCTCGGATGGCTGCATCTGCCATCATCTATCACACCTGAGTTCCTCGCTGAGGTAAAGGCTGTGGCAGCTGACCTGCGTTCAAAGGCACAGGTTATCGTCGTTGCTGGTATCGGTGGTTCATACCTCGGTGCTAAATGTGTTATCGAAGGTCTGTCAAACTCTTTCCAGTGGCTCGTTAAGGACGACAAGACTCCTGCGGTGGTTTTCGCCGGCAACAACATCGGTGAGGATTATCTCTATGAGCTGACCTCTTACCTCAAGGGCAAGACTTTCGCTATCATCAACATCTCTAAGTCTGGTACTACTACCGAGACAGCTCTCACCTTCCGTCTGCTCAAGACTCAGCTCGAGGCACAGGTGGGCAAGGAGGCTGCAAAGAGCCTTATCGTTGCTGTCACTGACGCTAAGAAGGGTGCTGCACGTACATGTGCTGACAAGGAGGGCTACCGTTCATTCATCATTCCTGACAATGTAGGTGGACGTTTCTCTGTGCTCACACCGGTAGGTCTGTTGCCTATCGCTTGCGCAGGCATCGACATCGACGCTCTCGTAGCTGGTGCACAGGCTATGGAGAAGGAGTGTGCCGTTGACGTTCCTTTCGAGCAGAACCCTGCAGCTATCTATGCTGCCACACGTAACGCTCTCTATCAGAACGGCAAGAAGATTGAGATACTCATCAACTATCAGCCTAAGCTGCATTACTATGCTGAGTGGTGGAAGCAGCTCTATGGTGAGTCTGAGGGTAAGGACGGCAAGGGTATCTTCCCTGCATCATGCGACTTCACTACAGACCTGCACTCTATGGGCCAGTGGATTCAGGACGGCGAGCGCACCATCTTCGAGACCTGCATCTCTGTTGAGAATCCAGACAACAAGCTGCTCTTCCCAGAGGATAAGGAGAACCTTGACGGTTTGAACTTCCTCGCTGGCAAGCGCATCGACGAGGTTAACAAGAACGCAGAGCTCGGTACTCGCCTCGCTCACGTTGACGGTGGTGTGCCAAACATCCTCATCTCCATTGAGAAGCTCGACGCCTACAACTACGGTCAGCTCATCTATTTCTTTGAGCTGGGTTGCGGTATCTCTGGCAACATCCTCGGTGTCAATGCCTTCAACCAGCCAGGTGTTGAGGCTTACAAGAAGAATATGTTCGCCCTGCTTGAGAAGCCAGGCTACGAGGAGGAGACAAAGGCTATCCGTGCAAAGCTCGCACAGGAGTAATATATATACCTATATATAATAGGTGTACACTTTTATAAATAGATATTAGAAAAGAAAGCATCGGGTTCTTACGAATCTGGTGCTTTTTTTTTGTATTAGCCTCCTTTTACCCTCTAATCTTTCCTTTTACTTCTAATGTGACGCCCTCGTAACTTTCATGTTACTCTTGATTATTGTAATTTGCCTGTAAACTTTCACTGGCAGGACAGGGAGGGGGAATAAAAAATCAAAGGGGTATTTTTATTTCATTGTGTAATTGTCAGGATTTTACAAACTGCATTTTATCGGCGGATGGGAGTTTTTTAACCCTTAAATGGCTTTTTTTTACTCTGTTTCGCTATAAAATATTTTTTAATTTTGCATCGACCAAAACAAATATCAAGCACTAAATTATCTTTTTTTATATATAACTTAAACGTATTACACAAATGAAAAAACTTTTTTCTTTTTTCGTTTTGCTGCTTGTGTCAGTCGTGACATTTGCTGCCGGCACTACCATTCCTGGTGTGCTTGACGGACAGCAGGCAGTAATCACAAAGAACTGTTCGTGGGGAAGCACACCAAGTTGCGACGACTCGAACTGCTTTAACTGGATAGGCGATGGTGACGAGGTCTCCTTTGCCGTTACCAACACGCAGGCTACAGCCTATGCTATTAGTTTTGACACGGCTACGCCTTGCGAACCTGTCACCGTAGAGTTCCTTATTATAGATGAGGAAAACGACACTGTCTATGGACAGACTGCCAACGTGGTATGTACTGGCGACAATGGTGGCGACTGGGCTTTCAAGGAGGCTGGTCACAACACCTCTCTGCCTGCCACTCCGGTATTGCCGGTGGGCAACTACACAGTGAAACTGAAATTCCATCAGGGCACTAACTATGCGAACTTTACTACCAACCTGAAAGACCTTACTTTCACTGCCGTAGAGTCAAAGTTCGTATATCTGCATGGTGAGAACTTCGACAAGGAACACTCTACCAACGACCTCTATCAGTTTACTGATGCCGAAGGCTTCACACTGACTATGAACAACCGTGATATCAGCAGGACTCCATGTAACTGGACAGACCCTAACTCTGTATCATATACCGACGGCATAAACTTCAAGAACAACGATCCTGGTACTATCAACATACCAGAAGGCTATAAGGTAACAAAGCTTGAGATTGGCGGCCTGTCACAGTCTGATTCACGCAACCTCTGCTATCTCTATACCGTTGACAAGGATGACGAAAACTTCTTTACAGAGTCAATAGGCAAAGGCATCACAGACAACTCTGACATTGAGAGCACAGCGAAATACCCAATCTATGCCGACGGCAACGCTCCATTGTTCGCAACGCTTGACTTCAGTGCTTCACCGGCAACAAAGAGCATCAAGGTGGTATTCTCTGGTAACAACCAGGAAGATGTATGGTTCAAGGCTTACTATACCACAGGAGAGGAAGGCGAAGGCGGTGACCAACCGCTGGGCGATCCTAAGACCATGGCACACTGGTCATTCAACTACGGTTACGACGTCGCTGACGGCGTAGGAACTCCTAACGCTACTGCGATTACTTCAAACCAGAGCGTGAACCTCAACGATGTGGCGCTGCTGCCTAACGAGGGCGTATTGACCACTCCTACTCTGACAGCACATCGTCCTACTGGCGCTACGGAGGTAGTGGCTCAGGATTCCAAAGGCTCATACCAGGAGGTTAATGCCATCAACTGCGACGGTGCAGCGCTCCACCTCACTTCACCTGTGCCTACACCTGAGACCGCAAGCTCATCCGTGGCATACGGAACAAGCACAGTGGAATTCCCTGGCGCACAGGCATACAGCTATCAGGCTCCTTACAACTATTATGAGATTGCCGTCAATGCAAAGAACTTCTGCAATCTTACGCTCGAGGTAAAAGCCGCTGGCCACAACAGCACTTCACAGTACTATGCCGTGGCTTGCTCTACCGACAAGACTACATGGACTATCGTGGGTGATGAATATCTCACCGGCAAGAGCTACAATAACTGGAATACATGCACCATCGAGCTGCCTGACCTCAGTGGTAAGGAGACGGCATACATACGCCTCTTCCCTGCCGATAACTGGAAAGGTGCCGGTAACAATGTGAACTCTGACAACCAGTTCAACCTCGATGATGTCTATCTCTATGGCGTACTGACAGCCAAGGAGGCAGTCATCGACGGCGTGACTATCGACGGACAGACTGTAACAGCAAGCGAGGCATACGACTATGAGTGTATGTTGCCTAAGACATATACAGCTGCTACCACCACGTTCAGCGTGTCATCTGTCAATGCTACCGTTACCGCTACGGCTGTTGATGAGGAGACTGGCAGTGTGGTGGCTGTGACCGATAATGGCAACGGCACGTTTACGGTTAACACCCCGGCAGGCAACAAGGCTACGGTGGTTACACTCACCTCTGTCGCTGTTGACGGTGCAGTGTCATTCAAGTCTGCCTACACCTTCCGTATGTTCCATACCGACGAGGTATTCCTTACAAGTCTTACTATCGACGGCGTGGAGGTCAGTGCCGACCTGCTGCAGACCATCAACACAGGCGACGCTTTCACGGCTACGCTCTCTACCAACGTATATACAGCCATCCCGGTAGTCGAGGCAAAGACCATTGACGGCGGTAAGCCAACGGTGACCTCTTCATTCTCTGGCAACACCGCCACATACACACTCGCTACGAGCGAGCGCACTTTCACGCTGAATGTCGGTGGCATATACATATATAATAAGGGTGCTAACGACGAGGAGTACTCTATCGTTTACTCTTCTGACGGCAAGAATGCTTACGAGGCAGAGGGACAGTGGACCGACGGTTGGACCGACGGACTCTACACCCTGCGCACCACCAGTCTTGACGGATGGGGCGGACAGCAGTTTAAGTTCAATGCAGCTAATCAGTTGCTCGAGGTTCCAGGTGGGGTAGTGGTTAAGACCTTCACTCTTGAGAAGTTCGGTGCCAACTATGGCGACGGCGAGGGGCTCACCGCCATGTCTTCTGACGGCGCTACGTTCCGTGTGCCTACAAAGCACGGCTACACTCGTGGTGCAAAGGATAACCTCACCGTAGTTGTAGAGAACCACAAGGCTGGCGAACCTATCGCCTTCACCATCACCGGTGGCAACCAGCCATACGCACAGTTGCTGCTCGTTATCGAGAAGACCAACCCTGGCACCACTCCTGCCGTTATGACTAAGAATGCGGCAGTGGTAAACAACCACGCTATGGTATCAGTCAAGTTTGACCGTGAGATGTCATCTGCCGACGTTACCTTCAATGGTGAGGAGGTACATGCCGACTATGGCCAGACTCTTAACTTCGGTCTGAATAACCTTGACTACGACAAGGACTATACCTTCACCATCCCGGCAGGCAAGGCTGAGGACCTCTTCGGCAACAAGACCACCGAGGACATCACCGTCAACTTCACCGTTGCTGCCCAGGCACCTGTAGCCAAGAAGGTGTATGACTACGTGGTAGGCTCTGCTGAGGAGTTCACCAACGTAATCAAGGGCCTCGGTAACAGCACTGACAAGACACTGGACCGTGTCACCATCTTCCTGAAGAACGGCGACTACAACTTCGGTGCTGACAACGAGCAGCGCATCAACCGTGGCAACGTATCACTCATAGGTCAGAGCCGCGACGGCGTAGTGCTCCATGGCACGCGCACAGGAATCTCTAATCCTATCCTGAACATACGCGACCGCGAGGGCTTCTACCTGCAAGACCTCACCGTGCGTAACGACCTCGACTTCCGCGCAGATGAGCGCAAGGGTGTTGGCGTGGCTATCTACGGTGGCAACAAGTCGGTGTTCAAGAATGTGCAGATGCAGTCACAGCAAGATACTCACGTCACAGGCGAGCGTTCTTACTATGACCAGTGCCGCATACAGGGTACCGTTGACTATATCTGTGGCGGCGGTGACCAGTTCTTTGACCAGTGTGAACTTGTGATGGAGGGCACGGGCAGTGTGATATCAGCACCAGCCACCACCACTACCACGAAGTGGGGCTATGTGTTCAGCCACTGCACCATCGACCGTGCCGAGGAAGGCGCTGGCGCATCAATGGCCGATAAGGGCGACTATGCCCTGAGCCGTCCATGGCAGAACGAGCCACGCACTTACTACCTCTTCACCAAGATGAACATACAGCCAAGCGACAACGGCTATGCGAAGATGGGCGACCTGCCTACACACTTCTATGAGTATGGCTCTGTTGACAAGGACGGCAACGAGATAGACCTCAGCGTGCGCGGCAATTCGCCAAGCAGCACCAACAGCTACGTGCCGGTGATTTCTGCCGACGAAGCTAAGAAGTTCACCATCATGAACGTGCTCTCAGGTACCGACGGATGGCTGCCTACCGACTATACCACGCTGACAGATGCTCCGGTGGCAAGTGTTGACGGCAAGACTATCTCCTGGGCAGACGACAGTCAGGTACGTGCTTACGTCATCTTCAAGGACGGTGAGTATGTAACCGACATCACAGAGACCTCATACACCGTTACGGAGGATGGCACCTACACTATCTACAGTGCCAACGAGATGGGCGGATTGAGCAAGCAGGCTGCTACAGTAGTAATCGGTGCTGATGCTATAGACAGCGTTCAGGCTGCCGCACAGGCTAAGGCCTCTGCTGCATACAATCTGGCAGGCCAGCAGGTAAGCGACACCTACAAGGGCATCGTGATACAGAATGGCAAGAAACTCATGAAGTAAAACTTGTCTGTAATATATAAGTAACTCCCCCGGGGGCATATCGCTATCGGGGGAGTTCGTGATATATCAGTATTACAGAGATTCCTGTCGTTAGTCCATCCCCGTAAAATCCTTTTTCCGTTACTCTAAAAAAGAGAAAAGAGGTTTTTGACTATTTGTTAACTTTTTGAGCGTTTCGCTTTCTTTTTGATTTTTTGAAGCGTTCTGCTGGAGGTGACAAAATAGAGAAAATGGTTGCAGAAAAGTGATATAAAATCGTCCGGGGGGATGAAATTCGACCTATAGCTCAAATTGCAGG
>DGHL01000008.1 GCA_002392645.1 Prevotellaceae bacterium UBA3849 | reverse complement strand
CTGACACTCTGCCCTCGAAACAAATTCAAAAATCTGACAGTGGGAATTATTAGAACCCACCTTTATTCTATGTTTTATCCTTGTGGGGAGTCCTGTACGCCCTTTACTTCTTTTTTATCGGATCGCAAGAGAGACCGACGCCGAGTTTCTTGAAGATCTTACGGTCAACCTCTGAGAGCATGACGGTGGAGTGAACCTGACAGCCACGGAATTTGGGAAGTTGCTCGAGGGCCTTGCGACAGCTCTCGTCTGCCTGGGAAAGGACTGACAAAGCGACAAGGACTTCGTCGGTGTGGAGACGTGGGTTGTTGCCGCCGAGATATTCCACCTTGGTCTTCTGTATAGGCTCGATCATTGCCTGTGGTATGAGCTTGATGTCATGGTCGATGCCTGCAAGGTATTTGGTGGCATTGAGGATGAGTGCCGCACTTGGTCCGAGGAGGTCGGAGGTTTCTGAGGTTATGATGGTGCCGTCAGAGAGTTCGATGGCGGCACATGCCTTGCCGCACTGTTCCTTACGCTGCTTGGCTGCCACGGTGACCTTGCGGTAGTCGGTGTTGATACCTGCCTGATTGAAGAGCAGTTGTATCTTCTGCACCTCTGCCTCGTTGTTGGCTCCGTTGGCGAACTTGTTGGTGGCATCGTAGTAACGGCGTATAATCTCGTCTTTTGATGCTTCGCAACATGCGTCGTCGTCGCTGATGCAGAAGCCTACCATATTGACACCCATATCGGTAGGTGACTTGTATGGGTTCTTTCCGTAGATGCCCTCGAAGAGTGCGTTGAGGACAGGGAAGATCTCGATGTCACGGTTGTAGTTGACAGCTATCTTGTTGTATGCCTCGAGATGGAACGGGTCGATCATGTTGACATCGTTGAGGTCGGCAGTGGCTGCCTCGTAGGCGATGTTGACTGGATGCTTCAACGGCAGTGACCATACGGGGAAGGTCTCGAACTTTGCATAGCCTGCCTCTATGCCGCGCTTGTTCTCATTGTAGAGTTGCGAGAGGCAGACTGCCATCTTGCCGCTGCCAGGACCTGGTGCGGTGACGATGACGAGCGGACGGGTGGTCTCAACATAGTCGTTCTTGCCGAAGCCTTCATCGCTGGCGATGAGTGAGACATTGTGCGGATAGCCGTCGATGAGATAATGTACGTAGGACTTGATGCCCATACGCTTGAGGCGTACGCGGAAGTCGTCGGCGGCGTGCTGTCCGTTGTAGTGGGTGATGACGACGCTGCCTACCATGAAGCCGCGGGCGATAAACTCGCCACGGAGGCGCAGTACGTCTTCGTCGTATGTGATGCCAAGGTCGGCGCGGACTTTGTTCTTTACGATGTCTTCCGCGCTGATGACGATGACGATCTCTATCTGATCGCTGATCTTACTGAACATACGCAGTTTGCTGTCGGGCTGGAAGCCTGGCAGTACACGGCTGGCGTGATGGTCGTCGAAGAGCTTGCCACCGAGTTCGAGGTAAAGCTTGCCCTTGAACTGCTGGATGCGTTCCTTGATGTGCTCTGACTGGATGCGTATGTATTTTTCGTTATCGAATCCTTGTTTCATTATGTTTGCGTTTTGCTTGGGGTGGTTGCTGTGATACAGCAACATACTGGACTGTTTTACAAACCTTTGTTGAGGTTTATCATCTCTATGGCGGAGAGCATGGCGTCAGCACCTTTGTTGCCTGCCTTGGTACCTGCACGCTCTACGGCCTGCTCTATGCTGTCGGTGGTAAGGATGCCATTGAGGACGGGTATTCCTGACTTCATGGCTGCCTGGGCGATGCCCTTGGCTGACTCGTTTGCCACCATATCGAAGTGTGGGGTTGCACCACGGATTACTGCACCGAGGCATACTACGGCGTCATACTTGCCTGACTCTGCCATCTTCTGTGCTGTGAGAGGAATCTCAAATGCACCCGGAACAAGGGCGAGGGTGAGGTCGTCACTATTGCCGCCATGACGTACGAAGCAGTCTTCGGCACCGCTGACGAGGTGAGTAACTATGAAATCATTGAATCGTGAGGCAACGATGCCTATCTTCTGACCCTGGGCGGTCAGTGCGCCTTCTACCTTTTTCATATCAAGTAAACTGTTTGTTTGTCGGAATGATCGGAGTAATCGGAATAATCAGAGTAATCAGAGTAATCAGAGTAATCGGAATACTCGGAATACTCGGAATACTCGGAGTGATCTGAATTATCAGATTTTTATTTCTTTTCTTTTGGGTTCTTTATATGCAGGAGGTGGCCCATCTTGGCGTACTTGGTGTACATATAGAACTCGTCTTTCTCATTACAGGTCATCTCTATAGGTTCCCTGCCTACGACCTTCAGGCCGAAGCCGTCGATGCCGCTTATCTTCAGCGGATTGTTGGTCATGAGTATGAGGTCTTTGATACCGAGGTCGGCGAGGATGCTTGCTCCTGTACCATACTCACGGAGGTCGGCAGCGAAGCCGAGGGCTATGTTTGCCTCTACGGTATCCATGCCCTGGTCTTGCAGGTTGTAGGCGCGGAGCTTGTTTATCAATCCTATGCCCCTGCCTTCCTGACGCAGGTAGAGGAGCACTCCCCTACCCTTCTTCTCTATGCGGCGCATGGCTTCGGCAAGCTGTTCGCCGCAGTCGCAGCGCAGGGAACCGAAGGCATCGCCGGTGAGACACTCTGAATGGACACGGCACAGTACCGGTTCGGGGGTGGTGACGTCGCCCTTGACAAGGGCCACATGGTGTTCGCCCGTCACCTTATTTATATATCCGTATGCGCGGAAGTTGCCATACTTGGTAGGCAGTTCTGCATCGGTGATGCGCTCGATGAGTTTTTCGGTATGACGACGATACTCAATGAGTGACTTGATGGTTACGCAAACAAGGTCGTGTTCCTTTGCCAACTGCAGCAGTTCCTGCGTACGCATCATGGTGCCGTCCTCGCGCATTATCTCACAGCAAAGACCAGCCTCGGTGAGTCCTGCCAAACGGCAGAGGTCAACGGTTGCCTCGGTATGGCCAGAACGTACGAGCACACCACCATCGCGAGCCTGCAAAGGGAACATGTGGCCCGGACGACGGAAGTCGATAGGCTTAGACGCAGGGTCGGCTATGGCACGTGCCGTAATGCCACGTTCTACGGCAGAGATACCGGTGGTGGTAGAGATATGGTCAACGCTGACGGTGAAGGCCGTTTGATGGTTGTCGCTATTGTGCATCACCATCTGAGGGAGGTTAAGACGTTCGCAGAGCTGACGACTCATCGGCATGCAGATGAGTCCCTTGGCAAGCGATGCCATAAGATTGACGTTCTCTGTAGTGGCAAACTGCGCCGCACAGATAAGATCGCCCTCGTTCTCACGATCGGGGTCGTCGATGACAAGTATGCACTTGCCTGCACGGAGAGCCTCAAGGGCTTCGTCTATCGTATTATAATCAGTCATAGTTCATGCTTTATGCAGAATGCATAAATTATTATTCTTTTTACCTTTTTTCAATATTTAATATATCCTGACCTTCAACTCATGAGAAACGAGCGATAGAGGTCTATCTTCTCATCAGCAGAGCGACCGGATGACTCGCTGCCATTCGGCATCAGTTTCTCTACGTATTTGGCTATGATGTCGTTTTCGAGGTTTACGACATCACCGACCTTGGCATCATGGAGCGTGGTGGCTCCCTGCGTATGAGGGATTAAAGATACGGCGAAAGATGATTCCGTGACCCTTGCCACCGTAAGGCTGACACCCTGAATCGTTATGCTACCTTTTTCTATTATATAGCGCATGATGGAGGGTTTGCATTCTACCCACAGCCACAGGGCGGTGTCGTCGATGGTGCGGTTGACAATAACGCCAGTGCCGTCTATATGGCCAGAGACGATATGGCCTCCCAGGCGTGTCTGCAATGAGAGGGCTCGCTCAAGGTTTACCAAACTGCCTGGCTGTAGCTGTGCCAGGGATGTGCGGCTCAGGGTCTCTGGCATTACGTCGGCAGTGAAGGTTGCCTTGGTTTTTGTTTTCGTTTTTGCAGCGATGATATCGCTGCCTACGAGGGAAGGGGCGCTGCCAGATAAAGAAGAGACGCCAGCCGCATGGGAAGAGGCGCTGCCTGTTAAAGAAGAGGCGCTGCCTGTTAAAGAAGGGGCGCTGCCTGCTAAAGAAGGGACACCAACCGCATGGGAAGGAGCGCCAGAAGAGGACAGCGACGTGACAGTGAGGCACACTCCGTTGGTGGCTATACTGTCACCGACCTGTGTACCCTGAAGCACCGTCTGTGCCTCTATCTCAAGCATCACCGACTTTGCTCCACGGCGAATGCTCTTAACCTTTCCTATTTCTTCTATTATGCCTGTAAACAATGGTGAGACAATTTATGAGTTATGGGGTATGAGTTACGACCATCACATGTTGTCAACTCGTGACGGACGGTCTTGCTTGTTCACCAAGCCTGAGATGAGTACATCCTCACCTATGGTGGTGATGGTCCTGTCGGTGAGTTCTATGGCTTCGGACATGATGGTCACGCCTTCACCCTCAACAGGTGTCTTTGCCATTTTGCCTCCTATTATCTTTGGTGCGATATATGCCATAACCTCGTCTATCAACCCTTCACGCAACAATGCTTCACTAAGGGTGCCGCCGCTCTCAAGGAGTATGGAGTCTATCTTCTCTGCACCTGCACGTTGTACGAGTTCTGAGAGCGTATTGCAGTTCCACAGCACTACGCCTGCATCGCGCAGTAGTTGCAGCTTTTCCTCGTCGGCACCATTGGCATAAGCTACGACGAGGGGGTATTCACGTGCCGTACGCACAAGCTGACTCTCCATGGGTATGCGCACCTGACGGTCGGCAACGATTCGCACCGGCTGACGCAGCATGTGTTCCTTTATATCTAATGCCTCCAGTGTTTCAGGAGATATGCGCACATTGAGCATCGGATCGTCGGCAAGTACCGTGCCTATGCCACAGAGTATGGCGGTATGGTTACGCCTTACGAGATGGACGTGCTCTCGTGCTTTCTCACCAGTTATCCACTTGCTGTCACCTGTGGTAGTGGCGATCTTGCCGTCGAGCGTCATTGCCCACTTAGCCGTTATCCAAGGCTTACCGGTGGTGATATATTTAAGGAATACGCGGTTCTGGGTCTTCAACTGCTTGATGAGAGTAGCGATGATATCGCTACATACGGTACTGGCAGCTTGTTCAAGAACGTCAACCTCTATGCCCGCCTGGCGCAATAGTTCAACGCCTTTGCCTGAGACAAGGGGGTTAGGGTCGAGAAGTCCGACGACGACGCGGCTTATGCCTTTCTCTATGATTGCCTCCGTACATGGCGGTTGCTGTCCTTGGTGGCAGCATGGTTCAAGGGTGACATACATGGTGGCTCCTGCGCAGTCAACGCCTTTTTCCTCTGCATCACGAAAAGCCTCACGCTCCGCATGAAGGTCGCCACATCTATGATGATAGCCCTGGGCTATCACGTCATCATCACGCACTATCAGTGCTCCAACAAGCGGGTTAGGGTTCACACGGCCCTCACCTCGCTGCGCAAGGAGCATTGCCTGCTCCAATAATATAATGTCGTCGTCAGTTACCAATTTATTGTATTTTTAAAGTGCAAAGTTACGCATTAATTTCCAAACTGCAAAATTAAACCTTAACTTTTATAATTTATTTGCGTATTCAAAATAGTTTGACTATCTTTGCAGTTACATTTTTCACCAACACAATAAGACTTACTTTATGAAAAAATTCTTTCTTTCTTTGTCGCTGTACATTTGTGCAACACTATGCGCCAGCGCACAAACGAAGTCGTGGACTGCTGACAACGGTAACGGCACGTACACCAATCCGCTGTTCTACGATGAGTTTTCTGACCCTGACGTGATACGCGTAGGCAACGACTATTACCTTGCCGGCACTACGATGCACTGCACACCGGGTTTGGTAATACTGCACAGTAAGGACCTCGTAAACTGGGACCTCGCAAGCTATTGTTTCGAACGCTGGGAGGACGTATTGCCTGACGACAAGTTCCGCCTGCAAAATGGCAAGCAGGTGTACGGACAGGGTGTATGGGCGCCTGTGATACGCTATAACAACGGTACGTTCTACGTGTTTACCAACGTAAACGGCAACGGACTGCAACTGTTTACATCAAATTCGGCGAAAGGTCCTTGGAAACACCATAACCTCGGCGGACACATATACGACCTGTCAGTATTGTTTGACGATGACGGCAAGGTATGGGCAATACATGGCTACGACGAGGTGAAGGTGACTCAGTTCAAACCAGACTTCTCCGGCTACGTGGAAGGAAGCGAAAGGGTTATCATACCAAAAGGCTCTGCCATGGGTGAGGGGCACCATGCATACAAGATTAACGGGAAATACTACATAATAAGCGCTGAATACAGTCCGATGGGACGTTCGCAGTGTGCACGCGCCGATAACCTGTTCGGTCCATACGAGACCACCGTGGTAAGTGCGTGCGAATCAATGGGAACTAAGAAATTTCCGCTTATAGGCAACGTGCCGAGAGGCAACGACTTCATGAAAGACGGAGTAAGGTTCAAAGTGAATGAAGCCGGTAACAACGAATTAGGATGCGCCACGGTACACCAAGGCGGCATGCTGCAGACTCCTTCAGGCGAATGGTGGGCTGTATCAATGCTCGACTTCGTTGCCGTAGGACGCACCGTCTGCCTTGTCCCTGTGACATGGCATGAGGGCTGGCCTATGTTTGGATTGGAAGGTAACCTAGGCAGGACACCTAGGACATGGTTTAAGCCTAACACTGGAAACGAAGCAGCCGAAACACCTCACGCACCATACGAACGCTGCGACGACTTTAACGGCAAAAAGCTGCAAAGGGTATGGCAATGGAACCACGAACCAATAGACAGCAAATGGACCTTGAAGAATGGCAGACTGCGCCTGAACGCCATGCCTGCAGAGAATTTCCTTTGGGCAAGAAACACACTGACGCAACGCTGCATCGGTCCGGTATCATCTGCCACCGTAACCTTATACACAAAGAACCTGAAGGACGGTGACGTCGCCGGACTGGGACTTATAAACCTGCCTTACGCATGGATCGGTGTCTGCAAGGATGGCAACCACAAATGCCTGCGCTTCATGCAGCAGAGCACCGGCACAGTAGATGCTGACATACAGGCTTACGACAAGATATACCTACGCGTAACAGGTGACTATGATGAGATGTGGGCTTCGTTCAGCTATTCCGTTGACGGGAAATCATTCACCGACATCGGCGACACCCTGCGTCTGCCTTACCAACTCAAGACTTTCCAGGGTAGCAGGTATTCTCTGTTCTGCTTTAACAAAACGCAAGACAATATGCTGACGGCATCGGCAAAGGGCACTGACAAGAGAATGGGTGGCTATGCCGAGTTTGACGACTTCATCGTAGAAGAACCTATGGCGGACAGAAGTGCAAATCTCCCGACAGGCAAGGTCATAACACTGGAGAACAAGGCTAATGGCACACGTATGTGGGGTATGAAGAGAGGCCTCTGCCATTCTGCCAAGAAAGGCAGCAGGGAATATGACAGCAAGGATTGTATGTTTAAGGTTATAGACAAAGGCCAGGGCAAAGTCATGCTTGAATGTATGAACGGCATGGGTTACATGACAATCTCCGGACTGGGACTTTCTGGTGACGTACGTCTCGTAAAGGAGCCTACAGAGGCGAGCCTGTTTATGTGGCAGGATATGCTGAGAGGCGACTGCATGCTGATGTCGCTGAAGAACCACAGATTTGTAGGTTGCTCTCCAGATATGGGTGAACCTTACTCCACACAGTTTGCCGGCGCTGACCCTAACAGAAAGAACGGATGTGTATTCCACTTCAATGTGGTGGAATAGAGAGAGAGCAAGCGACGTTTGCGAAAGTTTGGTATGAGCAATATATATATACAATATGTACATAATATATATGCACATATATACACAAAAAGAATACGGGATGTCACTGACTGTGACATCCCGTATTTACTTTATCTTGCGGTATATATTACTTCACCTTTACGATTGCAACACGTGCAGAAGTAACGTTCTTGACACCTGCACCCTTGCAAGAGTCAACTGTAACGCCTTTAGCCTTCAGATAGTCAGCAACGGCCTTAGCACGACGCTCAGAGAGAGACTGGTTGTACTCAGGAGTACCTTCTGGAGAAGATGTAGCGACTACGTCAACAGTACCCTCAACCTTGTCGAGTACAGACTTAGCCTCAGATGTAAGTTCTGCAGAGTTCTGTGCGAAGAACACATAAGTGTCAGCAGCAGCAGCTGTAGCAACAGTCTTAGCTGGAACCTCAACAGTCTTAACAACCTCGCGGATAACCTCCTTAGGCTTCTTAGCCAGCTCCTGGTTCAGAGAATCGATACGGTTGTTCATCTCACCGACGTTGTAGATCTTGAAGTGGTGTGTGCCGTTAGAAGTCTTGAAGTGGTATGTGTAAGCTGCACCGAGATAGAGCTGTGCACCATTCTTGTTGAATGCAGAAGAACCCTTACCTGCACCTGGAGTTGTGAAGTTCCAAAGAACAGCAGGACGGAGGCTTACAGTGTGAGCCTTCTTGCTACCAAGGTTGAAAGCGAAGTCAAGACCTGTCTTACCTGCCCAGTAGTTGTTGTAACGATCTGCAGTGTGAGGACGGAAGCCATGAGCCCAACCGATACCGACGTAAGCACCAACCTCAAAGAAGCGTGGTGAACCATAGTATCCAGCAAACACGTTGGTAAGGTTTACCAAACCGTTGATACCACCATAGATACCACGAATAGCATTGGTTGCACCATTGTTATTAGAGAGAGACTTAGTATTGTAGCCCAGATGTGAACCGAACCAACCTGTAGCCTCAATCTCTGCACCTACATAAGGAGTGAACCACTTACCAACCGCAATACCTGCGAGAGGGTTGACTGGGAACATGTCACCAAACAAACTGTTCAAAGGAGCAGCAGCACCTACATTCACAGTAATGAACGTATTGTCCAAAGGCTTTGCATACTCAGTGGCGAACTGAGCACTCGCGTTTGACGCAACCATCAAACCAAGTACTAATGTTGCAGCAAAACGTTTAGCTACAACATGAGTAAGCTTTGTAGTAATTTTCATCATACTTAGATTTTGTTTATTGTTTGTACTTTATTTTCAAGTTTTTAGTTTATAGAAACTGTCCAATCCTTATGCCCGCCCTTCATATTACAGTTACCTTATAGTTATACACGCGCAAAAGCCTTCACTCTAATGTATTCTAGTACGGGCCTACATATCAAATCGCACATGACGACCGATATTTTGTGCAAAGATACTAAGAATACTCCAATATAACAAGACTTATTGAAAAACATTAACAATATTTAACCAAATAAACAAAACAAAAACACCGGACTTTTCTCCCACTTTTGCATCTATTTGTTATTTAAAGTGAAAAAAAGATTATTTTTTCACAACAAATCATTGATATTTAAAATAATAATAGTAACTTTGTAGCGATTTTCCTGAAACAAAGCTTTTTCACAACAAAAAGGTGAGCAGAAAGCCACCGTAAAACTATTTTTCAATGAATCTCGATTTACTTACAGCCATCTCTCCGATAGATGGACGCTACCGTGGAAAGACACACGAACTGGCACGTTATTTTTCTGAGTATGCACTGATAAAATACAGGGTGCGCGTAGAGATAGAGTATTTCATCACTCTATGCGAATTGCCATTGCCTCAGCTGAAGGACTTTGACAAGACGTTGTTCCCTACATTGCGCTCTATCTATGAGAACTTCTCTGAGGAAGATGCCCAAAGAGTCAAGGACATAGAGAAGGTAACGAACCATGACGTGAAAGCAGTAGAGTATTTCATCAAAGAGAAGCTCGACGAACTGGAGGAAACCAAGCTCGGCAAGGGATACTTCGAAAAGAGCCGTGAGTTCATCCACTTCGGACTGACATCCCAGGACATCAACAACACCAGTGTGCCCCTCTCTGTCAAGGAGGCTTTGGCAGATGTATTCATCCCACAGGTGGAAGAACTGATACAGCAGCTCTCTGACTATGCAGAAGAGTGGAAGAATGTACCTATGTTGGCAAAGACACATGGCCAGCCTGCATCTCCAACACGCCTTGGAAAGGAAGTCATGGTATTCGTGTATCGTCTGCAGGAGCAGCTCAACGCACTGAAGGCTTGCAAATACACAGCCAAGTTTGGTGGTGCAACAGGCAACTTCAACGCTCACAAGGTAGCATATCCTGAGTACGACTGGCGTTCATTCGGCAACAAGTTTGTCAGCGAGAAGCTCGGACTGGAACGCGAACAATACACCACTCAGATTTCAAACTACGATCACCTAGCTGCCATTTTCGATGCTGTGCGTCGCATCAACACTATCATAATAGACCTTGACCGCGACTTCTGGATGTACATCTCCATGGAGTATTTCAAGCAGAAGATCAAGGCTGGCGAGGTAGGCTCTAGTGCAATGCCACACAAGGTGAATCCTATAGACTACGAGAATTCTGAGGGCAATCTCGGCATAGCCAACGCCATATTGCAGTTCCTTGCACAGAAGCTGCCAGTAAGCCGTTTGCAGCGCGACCTCACCGACTCTACCGTGCTTCGCAATATCGGTGTGCCTTTGGGCCACAGTGTAATAGCCATACAGAGCACCCTTAAAGGTCTGCGCAAGCTGATACTAAACGAAGAGGCCCTGCAGAAAGACCTCGACAATACATGGGCAGTAGTGGCAGAGGCAATACAGACCATCCTGCGCCGTGAGGCTTATCCACACCCATACGAGGCTCTTAAAGCATTGACACGCACAAACAAGCACATGGACGAAGCTACTATCCATGAGTTCATACAGACACTGGAGGTTAGTGATGCTGTGAAGGCAGAGCTCATGAATATCACGCCAAGTAACTATACAGGAATTTAGTTGATACACTTCAGTCCCTCCGGACTAAAGGTCAAAGACTTGAAGTCCGAGGGCTGAGAACTTTAAAATATACGAAACACAATTCATTTGACCGTGAGGTCAATCATATAAACACAATTAATTAAAACAAACAAAGTACAAAATCCATTTAAACAATTATCTACAACGATGGAAACAGAGAACGAGAAGATGCAGACAGGTGCTGCGCAGAACAATGAGTCAACCCGTGAGGGTGGTTACAATCAGGAAAACAACGGATACCAGCCACGCCAACCACGTCAGCGTGTACGCATAACATCACAGCGTACAGGCTACGGTGAGCGTCCTGCATACGGTGGTCCACGTCAGGGTTACAACCGTGGAAACAACGAAGGCGGATTCCGCCCTGAAGGTTTCGGAGCCGGACTTGGCGATGGTTCCTCATACAACTCACGTGGTGGATACCAGCAGCGCGGCGGATACCAGCAGCGTGGCGGCTACGGACAGAACCGTGGCGGCTACGGACAGAATCGCGGTGGCTACGGACAGCAGGGAGGCTATCAGCAGCGTCCTTATCGCCAGTATGATGACGACGGTCAGCAGCGCGGCGGATACCAGCAGCGTGGCGGCTACGGACAGAACCGTGGCGGTGGTTACGGACAGAATCGTGGCGGTGGTTACGGACAGAACCGCGGCGGTGGTTACGGACAGAACCGCGGCGGCTACGGCAAGCCACGTCCGCAGCGTCAGCACACACCAGGATACGATCCTAATGCAAAGTACTCAATGAAGAAACGCATAGAGTACAACGAGAACAACATAGACCCAACACAGCCAGTACGTCTTAACAAATTCCTTGCTAACGCAGGTGTTTGCAGCCGTCGTGAGGCTGACGACTTCATAGAAGCAGGCGTAGTGACCGTTAACGGACAGGTAGTCACCGAGCTCGGAACAAAGATCATGCGTACCGACGAGGTAAGATTCCACGACCAGCCTGTAACACTTGAGAAGAAGGTTTACGTTCTGCTCAACAAGCCAAAGGACTACGTTACGACAAGCGACGACCCACAGCAGCGCAAGACTGTAATGGACCTCGTAAAGGGTGCTTGTCCTGAGCGCATTTACCCAGTAGGACGCCTTGACCGCAACACTACAGGTGTACTGTTGCTGACTAACGACGGCGACCTCGCCTCTAAGCTCACCCACCCTAAGTTCCTCAAGAAGAAGGTTTACCACGTATATCTTGACAAGAACGTCACAGCAGCCGACATGCGCCAGATAGCAGAAGGCATACAGCTTGACGACGGCGAGATAAAGGCAGACGCAATAGAATATGCACACGATACAGACAAGAAGCAGGTAGGCATTGAGATACACTCTGGCAAGAACCGTATCGTACGTCGTATCTTCGAGAGCCTCGGCTATCGTGTCATAAAGCTTGACCGTGTACAGTTCGCCGGACTCACCAAGAAGAACCTTCGTCGTGGCGACTGGCGTTTCCTTACAGAGAAGGAGGTCGATATGCTGAGAATGGGCGCTTTTGAGTAATTCACAATTTAAAATTCACAAATCACAATTCGTTTTTATGAAACGTACAAAGATAGTTGATGCTTTAGCCAAGACTGTTTTTGGCGAGGCAATAGACGTCAAAGGCTGGGTGCGTACACACCGTTCCAGTAAGGCGGTGGACTTCATAGCACTAAACGATGGTTCTACTATAAAGAACATACAGATAGTTGTTGACCCTGCAAAGTTTGATGCAGAAATGCTCAAGCAGATCACCACAGGAGCATGTATCCACGTACAGGGTCTGTTGGTGGAGAGCCAGGGAGCCGGTCAGACCTGTGAGATCCAGGCAGAGGCCATTGAGGTTTACGGCACATGCGGTGCAGACTATCCTATGCAGAAGAAGGGACAGTCGTTTGAATATATGCGTCAGCATGCCCACATGCGTCTGCGTACCAACACCTTCGGTGCCATCATGCGCATACGCCACAACATGGCTATGGCTATACACACCTATTTCCATGAGCATGGATACTTCTACTTCCACACCCCACTCATCACAGCCAGTGACTGTGAGGGTGCAGGAAATATGTTCCAGGTAACGACCAAGAACCTCTATAACCTGAAGAAGGATGACGAGGGCAAGATTGACTACTCTGACGATTTCTTCGGACAGCAGACTTCCCTGACAGTGTCAGGACAGCTGGAGGGCGAGCTCGGTGCAACAGCACTCGGTGCCATCTACACCTTCGGTCCTACATTCCGTGCAGAAAACTCAAACACTCCACGCCACCTGGCTGAGTTCTGGATGATTGAGCCGGAAATCGCCTTCATGGACCAGGAGGAGCTGATGGACCTTGAAGAGGACTTTATCAAGTACTGCGTACGTTGGGCGCTGACCAACTGCAAGGACGACCTTGACTTCCTCAACAAGATGATAGACAAAGGCTTGCTGGAGCGTCTCGAAGGCGTATTGAAGGAGAGCTTCGTACGTCTGCCTTACACTGAGGGTATCAAGATACTGCAGAAGGCAAAGAAGAACGGCAAGAAGTTTGAGTTCCCATGCGACTGGGGCGATGACCTCGCTTCTGAGCACGAGCGCTACCTCGTTGAGGAGCACTTCAAGAAGCCTGTCATCATGACCGACTACCCAACAGCCATCAAGTCGTTCTACATGAAGCAGAACGAGGCTACGGCCGATGGCGGTTCCATTGGTTACAATGGATGCACAGCACCAGGTCCTACGATGCAGGGCACCGACGTACTCTTCCCACAGATTGGTGAAATCATGGGTGGTTCAGTACGTGAGGAGAGCTACGACAAACTCATGGGCGAGATAGAGCGTCGCAAGATGGACACCACACACCTGTGGTGGTATCTCGACACCCGCAAGTACGGTTCATGCCCACACGCAGGTTTCGGACTTGGCTTCGAGCGTCTGATACTGTTCGTGACTGGTATGCAGAACATCCGCGACGTAATACCATTCCCACGCACTCCAAACAACGCTGAATTCTAAAAATCTTAATAAAACCACGAATCATACGGGTTGCACCAACCTGTCGTTGATTATCGTAATCCGTGTGATTCGTGGCCTTAATAACTAAACCACCTAACTAAAAGCCTTAAAATCTAAGATATTATTCGCAAAAACCTTTTGACAATCAGATACAATCGAGAAAACATCATTAACTAACTACGTATTTAATATGAAGAAAAGACTTTACTTATTTATGTTCATGCTGACGGCATTGTTCTATAGTCTGTCAGCAAGCGCAGTCTCCATTCAAAACACCAAAGGATGGTTCGAAAGCGGATATGTGACATGGGCTCGCGAGGCTGGTGCCACCTACACCGTCTATTACCGTCCAGCCGGCGGCACTTACGTGCAGATGGACAAGGAACTTATCCGTCTCTACAACGACTACGGTCGTGCCGACATGGTAGGACTGAAGGCTGGCAACTACCAGTTCAAGGTGGTTTCAAGCATCAGCGGTGAGGCAGAATCTGACGTATTCTATGCAGCTCCGCACGATCGTTCCGGCTTTGCACACATAGGCATGACCGAAGGTATCGGTGCATACAAGAACGACGGTACACTGAAAGACAACGCACGCGTCATTTACGTTACGGCAAAGACCGCCAAGACCGTAAAGTGCTACGTCATGGGCGACAAGGACGTGGAATACACCGGTCTGCAAGCCATCATCGCAGCATACGAGAAGGGCAAGGAGACACGTCCTCTCTGTGTGCGTATCATTGGTACGATCAAGGCTGCCGACATGGACAGCTTCGGGTCCAACGAAGGCCTGCAGGTGAAGGGCAAGAGCGGCTCCACCAACATGAACATCACCATAGAGGGTATCGGTTCTGATGCAGCCGTTCACGGTTTCGGATTCCTTGCACGCAGTGCCAAGTCTGTAGAGTTCCGTAACTTCGGCATATTGCTGTTTATGGACGACGGTATCTCTGTTGACACTGACAACCATAACGTATGGATTCACAACATGGATATCTTCTATGGCGGCACAGGTGGCGACGCTGACCAGGCAAAAGGCGATGGTTCTGTAGATATCAAGGGAAAGTCAAGCAACATTACAATGTCGTACTGCCACTTCTGGGACTCTGGCAAGTGTTCACTCGGTGGCATGAAGGGCGAGACCACAGACTGCTGGATGACATTCCACCACAACTGGTTCGACCACTCTGACTCACGTCATCCACGCATACGTACTGCCTTCTACCACGTATATAACAACTACTTCGACGGTAACTCCAAGTACGGCGTAGGCGTAACGAGCGGTGGCTCATCATTCGTAGAGAGCAACTACTTCCGTAACTGTAAGTACCCTGTGCTTATTTCCAAGCAGGGAACAGACGCAGAGGGCGACGGTACATTCTCTGGTGAGGATGGCGGCGTAAACAAGATATTCAACAACATCTTCATCAATCCTCGCAAGGTACAGATCTACGACGGCGAACAGACCGACGGAAAATGGGATGCCGTAGAGGTTGACAACCGCAGTGACGAAGTATCAGTGAAGTGCCTTACCGGTGGCACTGGCTATAACAATGCTGCCGATGCAGCCGCACGCACCACCTATGTAGAAAACAACATGGATGACCCTGAGGACATCCCTGCCATCGTGCGCGGCGAGTTCATTACACGTGAGGGACTTGGCGCAGGCCGTATAGACGGCGGTGACTTCAAGTGGACGTTCAACAACTCACTGCAAGATGAGAACTACGGCGTCATCTCTGACCTCAAGACTGCAGTGGTAAGCTACGAGGGTACCGTACAGTCATTCGGCGACGGTTCTGCTATCAGCGACCGCACACCTGCCACCACGACTGTTGACGGCGGCGACGGCAAGGGACTGGATCAGGAAGTCAACGACGATTATACACCTTCATGGGCTGGCGGCAGCGGCTCTACCGCAGCATCAGGCAAGCAGGTGATTGGCGAGGACGGCGCTTGGTTCTGGTTCAACTCCGACAACGACGCCCAGTATCAGGCTTACGTAAAGGATGGGGCCATCAAGCCAAGCAGCAATGCAAAATACGACCCTACCTACAAGATTGTAAAGAGCGACGGAACAGTCTGCTCTGACTATACCGGCTCAGTAAGACTTGCCAACGGCGAGAGCATCACGCTCTACTGCGAGGGCGGCATATCAACCGCAGCCTTCTACGTATCATCAGCAGGCGACCAGTCATGGCAGCTTGCAACAAGTACAGACGGTTCTAAATTCACAAACTACGGCAGTGCTATCACAGGCAAATCGGCCACCCACCCTAACGTATCATACACAGGCACTGACGCTACTATTAAATATGTACGCGTAACAAATACTAATTCAAGCACGCGTGACGTTCAGGGTGTGAAACTGTATTCACCACTGGCAGAAAGCGACCTTACTGCACTGACCACCGAGACAATACAGATAAAGAACGGACAGTCATACACCCTGACTAAGGGAACTGACTACACCACCTCTTGCACTGGTGCCATAACCTACAAGTCAAGCAGCGCAAAGGTTGCCACCATCGACGAGAATGGCAAGATTACTGCACTGGCAGAGGGCAACACCACCATCACGATGACACAGAAGAGCGACGACGTCACCAACGGCGGCACACTGAAGTTCAAGGTTACAGTGACCGACACACGTGACGACTCTGACCTCGCCCTGACATCTGACGCTGAGGTAACCGTTGCCTACGGCGCTACATCAGCCATCACCGCAACATGCTCTAATGCACTTACCTACACGTCAAGTGCGCCAAGCATAGCAACCGTTGACGAGAACGGCGTTATCACAGCCGTTGGCTATGGCACCGCAAAGATTACCATTAGCGACCCAGGCAGTGACACACGCCGTCCTGGCACCGCTGCCGTCACAGTAACAGTGCCCGACAACCGTCCGGCTTCATCACTTGCAGCCAACGAGACCATGACCATTGAGCGCGGCAATACACAGAAGATTACGGTGACTGGTGCCGTCGGAGCAGTAACATTCAGCAGCGTTGACCCGGAGATTGCTACCGTTGACGCTGAAGGCAACGTGACTGCAATCGCTGAAGGTGAAGCTACCATCGCCATTACTGACGAGGGTGACAACAGCGTGAAGGCTGGCGTGTTCAACGTAACCGTTACCGTTACCGATGCCCGCAAGGCTAACACACTTGCTGTAGATCCTACCTCCATCGAGATTGAGATGGAACACGCCATAACGGCTACGCTCAGCGTAAGTGGCGCACAAGGCAACGTGACATATACCTCAAGCAACACGAAAGTTGCCACAGTAGCCGACGGAACAATCAAAGCCATCAGTGGCGGCGAGGCAATCATTACCGTCTATGCGGCTGGCAACGATGAATACAAGGCTGACTCAGCAAAGGTCAGCGTGACGGTAATACCTGTACCGTCACTCGACCCTGTGACATGGAACCTTACCAGCGCTTCATACACCAAGAACGGTTCGTTCTCCGAAAAAACCACAAACGTATTCGTAAGTACCGACGGCACTAACGCCGAACTTACATACGTGGCAGGCTCTGGCTGCAAGATTGAGAACAACAAGCAGATGAAGATGGGAGGCGCCACACAATACGGCTCGACACGTTACTTCATCCTGCCAAGCATTTCCGGTTCTGGCACCTTGAGCGTAGAGTTTGGCGACAATGCCAACACTGTAAAGGTCGTAACCTCCATAGACAAGAATGCTGCAGCCATAGCAAGTCTTGACGGCGACGAGCCAACCACAACATTGAGCAACCTCAATGCTTCTACTAAATATTACCTCGTGATGGATACCAAGTCTTACTTCAAGACCATCACATGGACTCCAAACGCTGCTGCTGCCGGCGAGGGCGACACCCCTGACACTCCTACACCAGAAGACCCTGAGGAAGAGGAGGCTACGGCAAAGGTGATATACGACTGGGCAAGCAAGGTTGGCACATCAAGGTATGTCAGCGAAACCATAACCGGAAACGTAAAGGAGACAACTGTAAAAATCAAAGGCACCTCAACAAACTGCGTAAGCTTCGGAAAGACGCTCAGCACAGGTGACACACTGAAGGTAATGCCTGACTTCTGCATGGTGATTAAGCCTGCTGAGGGTACTTTCCTCAAGGGTGATACCATACACATCACCGGTTGCTATAACAACAAGAGCACAAAGACATCAACTGTCGTATTCTATTACGGCACGCAGAAAATCTTCGGAACTGAGCAGTTTGCAAATACATACGACGGTGAGACTGTTCCTACAGAGCAGTTACTGGTTCTGGAGCAGGACTGCGACAGCATCTGTCTCGGACGTGAAGGAAATACCAGCACATGTGTAACTGCACTCACTGTAGTAAGACCTGTTTCGGCAACGATCAAGGGTGACGTAAACAATGACGGCTCTGTGACTATGGCCGACGCCAACATGGTAGTGAACTACTTCCTCGCTGAGGACAAGGACAGCATCTCAGGCTTCAACAAGGAGGCTGGCGACGTCAACAAGGACGGAGACATCAGCATGGCTGACGCTAACGCCATAGTAAACATTTTCCTTTCTGGCAACACGCAATAGCAGACGTTGATATTGCATATCAAATATATTAAGGCATCGGAATCCAATGATTCCGATGCCTTTTTGTTTCGCGTTATCAAAGATTTCCCTCCCTACTCCACACAATGCTTATTCATTATGTATTCAGAATCTATATCAGAAACTAACGACGGTATGCAGGTGCAGATAATAGTTTTCTTTTAACAGGAGTTTCTTCCTCCTTATTCGTTTCTGGATTATTCTTTTCAACGTCCTAAGGCTTTGTCGTGTCGGCTTCGAGGGGTTCTTCGTTTTTTGAAATGAGAATATAGTGAGTGGTTATGTCCCTACCTCCAATCACGCCAGGTCTCATCCTATGCAGGAGATACAGGTCGCCAGAATCCAAGTCTAAAGATAGGATTTCGGTATAAGACATACCCTTAATTTTACGATTGGACATCACAAGATAACATCCTCTTGTTTCAGTACCAACAAGCGTGCTATCGAATGTTTCAGGAACAATATCTGTCAAATAAAAATCCAATTGTTTATTCAGTGACATATCTATTTTGGGGAAGTAGGCCTCGTATCGAATTATTGTTGAGTCAAAACTTATCTTACAAGTATGCTTAGGCATATAATTTTCGGGAATATCTTCCATCCATGTAGTCCCCACAAGCTGACTGGATGAGATTCCTTGTGCACTTAGTTTTAGACAAGCGACTAAAGCCAGAAATAATATACATAATTGTTTCATAGGATATACATTATTGATCATTGTTCATTCGTTTTTTTAGTTCTTCATAATCAAGTTGTCCACAAGTATCTGTGGGACAAAGGTACAAATTTTGGTTAATATGGCAATGGAAAAACCGGAAAAAATCAGCCTGCAATTTGAGCTATTGAATACCTTCTACTCAAAAATAGCCTGCAAAATGAGCCATACGCCAACATTTTCCTTTCTGGCAACACGCAATAGCAGACGTTGATATTGCATATCAAATATATTAAGGCATCGGAATCATTGGATTCCGATGCCTTTTTGTTTCGCGTTATCAAAGATTCCCCTCCCTACTCCACACAATGCTTATTCATTATGTATTCAGAATCTATATCAGAAACTAACGACGGTATGCAGGTGCAGACAATAGCTTTTTTTTACAGATGCTTCTTTGAGATAGTGCATGATCGCATGCAGCACTTTCTCGTCAGTCTGCCCTGCGCCTATGTATATTTGTTTGTTTTGGGAATCATATCGAGTGCGCTGAGCATCATCTATGATGATCTTATCGTCATTTGTCAACTCCTCTATTATCTTGGATATCTCAGGCGTTATCTTTTCTGGGAGGTTATTATCGTCTCTGGGGTATTAACAGGAGTTTCTGCCTCCGGTTCTGCCTCCTGGTTGACATTGGAAGGTTCTTCTGCTTTAGTGTTGTCATCTTTCTTAACCACAGACTTTGGAGCTCTGAAAGTTCCTCCCATTGTTTCATATCCTATACTTTCTTTCGGATTTCTCACAATAGGTGTAGCAAATTTGAATTTATTTATTTCTGCTATAATGTCAAGAATTTCTGCAGATGAGTAGATATCAAACAGACTTTGATGACTTACGAAGCAATAACATATTATAGAGCCATCATCGTTAATCAAGTAATCATAACTTGACAAAAAATACTCTGGTGATGGTGCTATGTCATCTTTGACGAAACAATTCCTAATATATTGATTTAAATTCTTAAAGGTCTGTTGTATATGAGGGTCATTCCATACAGGATACTGTGTAATATTCCCAAAACGAGTTTTACACCCTCGTATACTATCTACCATATTAGAGTAACGATCAATCTTATAAAAATATAATGTCAGATCTTTATTCTTGGAATGATAAGTTTCTTCTGTAATCGTCATGCCATTACATTTCTCCGTTCGTATTTCTTCTCCATGAAGTACGAAGACGAATGTGTATAATAGTGACAGTAATATGATTAACTTTATTTTCATCGCTGTTGTTATTTTTTTGTAAAACCTAAATCGTTAAGCATCTTTTCCCAATTATAGTTATAGTCGGGGTCATGATACTTGTAATAGTTTTCTTTATTTAAACACTCATAGAAATCTCTAAACGACTGTGATAATTTGTCGTGATCAAGGGATTGCAGATCATTTAGGAAATCTTCTGTATATGTGCATTTTCCATTGTTGACACTTACTCCATTATCAATCTGATATTTGAATTCACCCCATTCCTTTGTTGCACTTGCACCTTCTGGCTCGGAAATATCTTCCCCGAAAGCCTTATTGACAATGTAATTCAGCACATAAGCCTGATACTCATTGTCCGCACTGCATTTGTTACTATTGAGAATACCATTTTCTTCTTGGATGTAATGAATTATTTCATGTAGGATATTCTCTATACCAAAACCACCTTCCGCAGGAACATGAAGTGAGTGGTCGCTTGGATCATAATGACAAATACCGTCCTTGGAGTCTTCTTTTATCCTTTCTTCTTTCTGAAGTTTTTCTACAATATTCTTAAAACTGTCATTTTTATCCATTACCCATTTGAGAATATTCTCCAATGTAAAGTCATACTGTGAGGTATCTTCAATGTCATCATACACTCCCGTATTATCGACATTGTTTCCTCCATCATTTCCTCCTCCTCCATCGCCTTCATTCGTACCAGGCGGGTCGGTTGGTTCTACATCATTTGACGGTGGGTCGTTATAGTCATTTGGGTCTTCTCCATCACTCAACCAACTGTTGTCAATTTGGAATATCGCATCATTCCAGAATGCATCATCATTCCCCGTAATAACAACATCGTCCAACAATACGTCCCATGCGTAATTATCGTCGTCATGGTCATCTATATAGATATCATCATATGAATCCTCATAGTTCTCATAGTCGTATATGATATCATAGTTCTCGAAATCATACGAATCATTGCCATAGTAATAATCATTGCTATAATCATTATAATCGTAATCATAATCATCATAGTAATAATCATAACTGTAATCATCGTAATCATCGTAGTAGTCGTCGTTATAACTATAATCATCATAGTAATCATAACTATACCAATCATCATAGTCACTCCACCAACAAGCTCGTGAAGGCATTGCCACTACAAACAACAGTAATGAGCATACCAAGAATTTCACTGTCCTTTTCATTGCTTGCGGACAGTTACGATCTTCGAGTGTCTCTCGCCTTTATGGGTCAGCACAATGCTGTACAGTCCCTTTGTTAAACCTAACGCACTGATCTCTATTTTATTGTGTCCTGCAGTCAGATTGCGTGTGCCAAGTGCTTTAATTGGCATGCCGGTAACAGAGCATAACTCTATATTAACTGTCATGTCTGAAGCGGCATCAACGATAACTGAAATATTGCCATTGGAGGTTGACACTCCCTGTATCGTGAATGTTTGCTGCTGGTTATCATTCATGGAAGTTTCCTTGCGTTCAAGTACAGCTAATACAGGGTGGAGCTTTTCACATGTGACTGGACTGAATGTCTTTAAAGCCGCATACATTTCCTTGTCTTTGCAATCAAACTTCGCTGCCGTAAGCAACCATGGATAATCACGCTGCTCTTTGCTGACATGGCCGAGGCTGTATCTCTCACCATTTCTTCCCATCATTCCCTCTGAACATAAAGAATCGCCTCTGTACCAACTTACTTTCACACTGTCGCCCACGGCTTCTACTTCTAACGTAATGTCTTCTTCGCTGAGAATCTCCGTGCGCGACCAGTCATAGGCATAAGCCGTACCTACCCATCGTCCTGTAATCTCATTGATACCGGCGTTGCCGTTGACAAAGCGCATGCCTTTCTCTGGCAAAGTCTTGTTACGCATGTGCTTCCACTTTCCACGGTGTTCCTTACGCTGTTGTATCGAATCAAGGACGTTGTGCTTTGTCAAGTCTATCGTCCAGCCATTGCCATGTCTGGAGGCTCTGCGGTAATGTCTTTCAGCCTTTTCCGTGTCACCTTTTCCATCATAGTCATTTGCATAGTATGCTCCCAGCAACAGGTCACAGCCAGAATGTCCTTTCTCTGCACCTTTCTCCAGCATACGCACAGACTTGTCATAGTTCTGGGACACTCCCAATCCCTTATAGAGATGGTAGCCAGCACCATAGTATCCTCGCGCATTGCCTGCGTCTGCTGCAGACTTATAAAGCATGAAAGCCTTGCGGTTGTCAAGCGGTACACCCATGCCTTTCTGATACATCAGAGCAAGATTACACTTTGCATCGTTATTACCCCCTTGGGCTGCCATGCTAAACAGGCAGCGTGCCATGCGGAAGTCTTGCTCAACTCCGTCACCATCAAGATACAACTTGCCTAACTGATTCATGGCTTCTATGTTGCCACGCTTCACAAGTCGCATGTATATTGCAGCCGACTTGCGCGGGTTCACTTCAGGCATCACACCATACCTGTATTGATAAGCCATTCGCATTAGTTTTGCATCGGCTATACTGTCACCGTCATTTTTCATGGCGCTCGCCGTCATGGCCATGGCAAGCACCAGGAATGAAAATATCAATATCCGCTTCATGATTTACCTCCTTCTCTTTTGTTTCCATTGCACACTACCTGAAACAACCTTGCCATAGGATTTCTGTTTCTCGTTGTTGAGTGCAGCTTTCAATGATGCTGGCTGTATAGCCTTGAGACGATTGATGTTTTCTTTCTGCTTTGCAAAGTCATACTTATACTTGTAATACACAATCTTTTCAAGCATAAGATAACGGTAAATCTCATCACGCATCTTCTGCAACTCTTCCTCAGTGTAGTCGTTGTCGATTTCGGCAAGCAGTGACATACGGTACTCCGTCTTGGCTGTCACCTCCGGAGCAAAGTTCACATTGCAGTAGTCGGCAATCTGCTTGTCTGACAACTGACTTACAATCTCCTCATGGCATTTCTTCTCAATCTCATACTTTTGAAATGCCGCTGCTTTCGCATCAACGCCTTTTGACTCTATGGCATCAAGGGCCTCACCTCTGCGGTCCACAGCCGATGTCATAGCTTCACGCTGCATGTTGTTAACTTTGACGGCAGAAGTAATAGCCGTCACTTTTCTGTTCTCACGCTTGTTGCCGTGAGCCTGGTGCTTTTGCGCATATGATGACATGCAAGCGCAAAACATCAAGACAAATACGATCTGTCTTCTCATTGTTACTTACTAAAATGTTTGTTTGTTATTGTTTAGCAGTAGGGCAGAAACCTATCACCCAACCTATTGATAGATGCAAAGGCAATAAGATTATTTAACAACTCAAAAAAAAAACATCTTTTAACACCAACTATGGGCGTTTTAACAGATTTTACAGAAGCAATAAAGTCATTTTTTTCACTATGATGCCATACGCATATTATTTCACAGCAAATTCCCCTTTTATAGTGCAAAAGCAATCGTATTAAAATGGCGATTCCTTGCGATGAAAATCACCAAAGACGATTTTGACGCGGAAATAGCGATTTTCAGCCGTTTTTTATAATGTTATACAAATCAAGTATTTACAAAAATATGCATGACAACAAAATCTCATTTTGAGGTAATTTGATAGCTTTTACACCGTAATTTGATAGCTTTTACACTACAAAAGCTATCACTTTACAATGCAAAATGACGCTTTTTAGAAGGTAATCTGGTAACTTTTACGACAAAAAAGGGGTGAATTTGCAAAATCGGCTTTACCATATTACTGACTTGTTGGTGATTTTTCCGAACGGAATTATCTATTTCGCATTTTGGGGCAGTGTCTCATTCGTTCGCAAATTTTGTGCATAGGCGACGTCTGTTCGATGAAATTCCTGATAATTCCCATTCAATGTCAAACAACATTTGTCAATCATGTACCTATGCACCTAAATATTTGTAGGTCAAAAATTTTGCTATTTCATAAAAAGTTAGTAACTTTGCATCCACGAATTTAAAAAATACCCAACCTTTACAACTAACAAAGAAACTGATTATTATGAATAAGATAAGCATGAAAAATGTACTTTCTGCATTGACAGCACTGATTATGCTGTGCTCTCCTGCATGCATAACAAACGTCATGGCACAAGACCACAGCAAGATGAACGTAGTGTTGCTGGGTGACTCCAACACCTCCATCGGTGGCGACAGTTGCACACTCGACCGTGGATGGAGCAAATGGTTCAAGGAAGACTTCGCACCTAAGACCTGCATCAGCTATGCCCGCAGCGGTGCCACATGGACCAACAACGCACTGACGAAGAAGAATATAGAGGAGAACGTCCAGAAACTCTCCAACAACAACGTGATATACAACCAGGTAAGCCGATTCATGGAGGCCTACAAGTCTGGAAAGCAGCCAGAGCCATCACTCATCATCATAGCCTGCGGCACAAACGATGCATGGTTTGAGAGCCAGCGTCCGGAGATTTACAACATGAGCGTCAGCAAGGCATTCAAGTCAACACTTCAGGAACTGATGATGAAGAAGGTAAACCAGGTGACGTCACTTGCCGAGTCAGTGCGCTATAACTGCGAGATACTGCGTGAGTCATTCCCTGACGCACGCATAGTATTGCTCACTCCGCTGCAGAGCGTACATGCCGGCGAAGAGAAAATCAAGAAAGTAGGCGACGTGATAGAAGAATGCGGAAAGCGCCTCGATATTACCGTAATAAGACAAGACAAGGTGGGCTGCGTGAAGTTCACTGATGAAAGAATTAAGAAACACTACACAACAGACGGCACCCACACAAGCGTATTGGGTGCAAAGACCAACGGCAAACTCATAGCCGACCTACTGAAGTAAAAAGATGGTATTCTCAGACTTATTCTTTATATTCGCATTCCTTCCCTCATTCCTCGCGCTCTACTTCATAGCTTACTGGATAGACCGCAGATTCTTCTCAGAGGGCAAGGGATTGCAGATGAACACTACCGTGCGCAACGTCGTACTGGTGGTGTTCTCGCTTATATTCTATGCATGGGGCGAACCAGTGTATGTATTCCTCATGCTGGCAAGTTCGCTGATGAACTATGTCGCAGGACTTGCCATCGCACGCGGCGACGCACATCGCAAGACGGCACTCGTCATCGGACTGACGCTGAACCTTCTGGTGCTTGCCACCTTCAAGTATGCAGGATTCTTCGCCGATACACTTACTGCCATAGGCCTGCCTGTGGCAAATCCTGGCATATCACTGCCTATAGGCATCAGCTTCTACACATTCCAAAGCATATCATACCTCATCGACGTATATCGCCATGAAGCTCCGGTGCAGCGCCGCTACTACGACCTGCTGCTCTACATCTCAATGTTTCCGCAGCTCATAGCCGGTCCTATCGTGCGCTACGACGTGGTGGCAATGGAGATAGGCAGCCGCCGCGTCACGCAGTATGACTTCGTATGCGGCTCTTACCGTTTCCTTATTGGTCTGGGCAAGAAGGTGATACTTGCCAACCAGCTGTCTGAGATTTCAACACAATTCCTCGGTGGCAACCTGTCAAACACCTCTACAGCCGGAGCATGGGTAGGCATACTGGCCTTCACCCTACAGATATTCTTCGACTTCTCCGGCTATAGCGATATGGCTATCGGACTGGGTCGATGCCTTGGATTCCACTTCGCAGAGAACTTCAACCACCCTTACATAAGCAAGACCATAACGGAGTTCTGGCGCAGATGGCACATGTCGCTCGGCAGTTTCTTCCGCGACTATGTATATATCCCCATGGGTGGCAACCGTCGTCATCAGGCTTGGAACATCATGGTGGTATGGTTCCTCACCGGCATGTGGCATGGTGCAAGCTGGAACTTCATACTATGGGGCGTGTATTTCGGCATCATCGTAATGCTTGAGAAATACACCATACTCAAGGTAACACGCTATATACCTGCTCCCCTACTCCACCTATATACCATATTCCTGTTCGTACTGGGATGGGGAATATTCTATTTTGACGACTTCACGAAGATGCAACGCTTCTTCTCCATAAGTTTCGGCAATACAGCCACGCTGTATGACTTCACCGCAGAGAGTGCCGTGATGAACAACTTCTGGCTGTGGATAGTGGCACTCATATTCTGCCTGCCGGTATATGACATCGTGACAAATGCCTTCGACCGCGCAATGCCAAAGGAGACAACGCTGAAACACACGATATCACTCATCACACGCATCAGCGTGTCTGTAGCATTGCTGCTTACCAGCGTGGCACTGCTCGTAGGCGCCACCAACAACGCCTTCATATACACACGCTTCTAATCTTCCACACAGACACATGAGACATAACATACAAATCATCATAACAACCTTTATTCTCTGCTCCATGCTCTTCGCCCTGCCTTCAAAGGCAGAGGGATTCCGTCGCGGCAGAGCCGGCATCATAGTAACCGGCGACAGCTGCTGCGTGCGTGCCATGGAGCCTTTCAGCGGAGTGCCTGCCAATGCCGGTCACTACCCTGCTGCCATAAACCAATACAAAGACAGCATGCCCGACATAAGGATATACAGCATGGTGATACCTACATCCGTACAGTATTACTGTCCGGAGGGAGCACGCTCACTGGTGAGAGACGAAGAACCGGTAATGACTGCCATGTATGACTCCCTGCGCGGGATAACGCCGGTGAACATACTGCCAGTACTGGCACGCCATACCGACGAAACCATATACGCACGCACCGACCACCACTGGCTGCCACTGGGCGCATACTATGCCGCAGAAGAGTTTGCACGCGTGGCTGGCGTGCCATTCCGCGACCTCACCTCATACAACCAACAGGTGGTTCATGACGCGGTGGGCACCATGTATAAGTTTTCTGGCGACATCAGCGTTAAGCGCGCACCGGAAGACTTCATCTACTACACGCCGAAAGACAGTCTCTACACCGTGACATACGTAGGTCATCGCCCTGGCAGGGGCAAAGGCGTTTATACTCTTACGGAGCCTTTCGAAGGACCTTTCTTCATAAAATACAAGGATGGCTCAAGCAGCGCCTACTGCACATTCATGGGAGGCGACACACGCACCACGCACGTCAAGGCAATGGGCAACAACGGGCGCAGGCTGATGATAATAAAGGACAGTTACGGCAATGCCTTGCCCGGATATCTGTTCTACAGTTTCGAGGACATATACGTGGTGGACTTCCGCTATTTCCAGAAGAACATAATAAGATATGTGAAGGAGAACGGAATAACCGACATACTCTTTGCCAACAACATGCAGCACGCATACAACCGCGCCACATCAAACGGCATAGCCAAGATGCTGCGTAAATAGAACAGAGGATATACAACAAAACAAGAAAAATGCGCGTCAACAATATATACATAGCAGTAATATCCATAGTGTTCCTTGCGTTCACCGTGGTGTTCGACTTCTTCCCGAGATCCACGTACTCTCCACTTGAGAAACGCGACCTCACTCAGTTCCCTGCTTTCTCATGGGACAAGCTCGCAAGCGGAGAGTTCACAAAAAGCATAAACTCTTGGTTCAGCGACAGCGAGCCATACCGCGACATGTTCCTATCCATGAGCATGAAGGAAAAGGATCTCATCAAACTGTCACTGTCAGAGGACGACATCACCTTCCATGCCTCTACCGACAACATAGAGGACGAAGGCCCTTCTGACGAAGAGCTGGAGGCTAAGGAGCGACAGGTAGGCAAATACGACAACAAAGTCACGGCAGAGGAAGTAGCCACCATAGCCAACCGCGGCATCATCATTGTAGGCAAGGGCGAGAAGACACGCGCCCTCATGGCATACGGAGGCGGCTCAAAGGGCGGAGTGGACTATGCACAGTCTGCAAACGAATACAAGAAGGCGTTTCCTAATGTCAACGTATATTGCATGGTGATACCTACCGCCGTTGATTTCTACTGCCCTGCCAAGGCGAAGAAGGCTTCAAACGAGGAGCGTCCTACCATCAACAACATCTATGCGCACCTCGACCCCGACGTACATGCCGTTGACGTTTACACCGAACTGGGCAAGCATGCCGCCGAAGACATATACCTGCGCACCGACCATCACTGGGCTCCGCTGGGTGCTTTCTACGCAGCGCAGGAGTTCTGCCGCGTGGCGAAAGTTCCTTTCAAGCCGCTGAAGTTCTATGAGCGGAAGGTGGTGCACGGATACGTAGGCAGCATGTACGGATACTCCAAGGACATATCACTTAAGAAAAACCCCGAGGACTTCGTTTACTACGTACCGAAGGGCGTAAAATACACCACCACCTACATAGACTACAACATAAACAAGAACTATGAAGTGATTGGCGAGAGCAAACCATACAAGAGCATATTCTTCTACAAATACAAGGATGGCTCAGGTGGTGCATACTGCACTTTCATGGGTGGCGACACACGTATAGTGAAGGTAGAGACCGGCAACAAGAACAAGCGTAGGGTGCTCATACTGAAAGACAGTTTCGGCAATGCCCTGCCAGGATACCTTTTCTATTCCTTCGAGGAGATACACGTGGTGGACTATCGCTACTTCACGAAGAACATGAAGGAGTACGTACGCGCCAACAAGATTACCGACATACTCTTTGCCAACAACATCTTCAACGCATATTCCAACAAGATATGCCGCAAGTATGTGAGGTTCCTTAACCAGGCAGGCGGGGGGCATACCCATGCTGACAGCAAACCCAACAAGCAAGGCAACGATACGAAACACAACGCAACGACACCTGCAAGGACGGAAGGCAATGCCACCAACGAGCCTGTAAAGGAGAGCGTCGCTGAAGATGTTTCCGCAACCGAACAATAAAGAAGAGGAATCCTTTGATTTGCCAGAGGCTCTTTGGCAAGAAGGATAGTAATTAAGACTATGACAGAAGAAAGGCTTAGCCGCCTGCGTCATGAGATGAACGCAGAAGGCATCGACGCAATAATATTCCCTACGGGTGACCCGCATGGCAGCGAATATGTGGCGCCATACTGGCAGGCGCGGCAATGGATTACCGGCTTCACAGGCAGCGCTGGCACGGCGGTAGTGACACAGGACGAGGCTGCACTATGGACCGACTCACGATATTTCCTGCAAGCAGCCCAACAACTGCAAGGCACGGAGTTCACGCTTATGAAGGACGTACTGGCTGACACTCCGTCAATCACCGAATGGCTGATGCGGAAGATGTCTGCCATCAACGGACGTTGCGTAGCCATTGACGGTATGGTGACTACTCATGCAGAGATAACCGCCATGCAGGAAAGACTTGGAAAGATCGGCGTCACGATACGCACCAACTATGATGCCATGCGCATGCTGTGGCATGACCGTCCTGCCATCCCCTCAGGCGAGATTTACTGCGTCAACAAGGAATATATAGGCGAGAGCACCAGTGCGAAACTGGAGCGCATACGCAAGGTAATGCACGTACACCGTGCTGAGGCACTCGTCGTTACCGACCTTATGGAGATAGCATGGACGCTCAACCTGCGTGGCTCTGACATAGCCATGACACCAGTCTTTATGGCTTTTCTTTGCATAACGACGCAAGAGGCTCACCTCTTTTGCAACGGAGCTCTGACCAACGAGGCACAAGACATGATGCGGAAGGCTGGCGTACAGATAAAACGATATGCCGACTTCCCCGCCTTCATCAGTTCGCTTGACGGGCGCACTATGTGTCATGGTGCCACCACGGCATATAACATATACAAGAACATTGCCCACGTAATAGACGAGCCTTCGCCTATCGTGTCTTTCAAGGCAGTGAAGAATCAGAAGGAGATAGACGGTTTTCGTCAAGCCATGCGCAGGGACGGAGTAGCCATGGTGCGCTTCCTTCGTTGGCTGAAGCCTGCCGTAGCGGCTGGCGGTCAGACGGAAATAAGCGTCAGCGACCGTTTGGAAATGATGCGCAGGGATGCCCAGGAGTTTCGCGACTTGTCATTTTCCACCATCTGCGGCTATCAGTCTCATGGTGCAATAGTGCATTACACTGCCACACAGGAGAGCAATGCACCGCTGAAGCCAGAAGGATTGCTGCTGATTGACAGCGGCGCACAGTATATAGACGGCACAACCGACATTACACGTACTATAGCCCTTGGCAAGGTGACCGATGAAATGCGTCACGCATACACCTTGGTACTGAAGGCCAATATCGCCCTGGCTACGGCTCCCTTCCCTGACGGAACCAACGGCACGCAGTTAGATGCCCTGGCTCGCTCCGTACTGTGGAGCGGCGGACTGAATTACCTGCACGGCACAGGGCACGGCGTTGGCTGGTGCCTGTGTGTACATGAGGGACCTCACGCCATACGCATGGACTGGCGACCAGAGCCATTGCACGAAGGTATGACAGTGACAGACGAACCTGGAGTGTACCTAGAAGGTCGTTTCGGCATACGAACAGAGAACACCATGCTGGTAGTAAAGGATTCTGAAACAGAATTCGGGACGTTCCTCAGACTTGAGCCTCTCACACTTTGTCCGATTGACACTACTCCGATAGACTTCTCACTTATGACCGAGAAGGAGATAGATTGGCTCAACAATTACCACCAGCGTGTGCGCAACGAACTACTACCTCTACTCACCGAAGAGGATGATAAGCAGTGGTTGCATGAAGCAACGGAGGCTGTCCATAATTCATAATTCATAATGCATAATTAACTACTCAGCGACACTTCCTCGCAAACGAGGAAGACGAAGTGGGGATATTCAATTCTAAATAAATGCAACACCCTAAAGGATTATATTTACTTTTTGTCACGGAGATGGCGGAGCGTTTTTCCTATTATGGCATGCGCGCACTCTTTGTACTTTACCTCGTAGCTGCTTTCTTCAACAACGATGACGCAAGTGAGATATACGGCTCTTACACGGGGCTCGTTTACCTTACCCCACTGCTCGGTGGCTATATAGCCGACCGCTACTGGGGCAACCGACGCAGTATCATTACCGGTGGCTTGATGATGGCTGTCGGGCAATTCCTTATGTTTGCCTCCGCATGCTTCGTCAAGCAGAGCATCTACACAAAAGGCGGAGACATCGATTCTGCCGTAGATAACAACCTTGCACTATGGCTTATGTTTGCCGGACTGGCTGCCTTGATTATAGGCAATGGCTTCTTCAAACCAAACATATCTACCATGGTGGGTGATCTGTATGAGCCAGACGACCAGCGTAAGGACTCTGCCTTCACCATATTCTATATGGGCATAAACCTTGGTGCATTCATCGCACCGTTTATATGCGGTTCACTCGGAAAGAGCGATTGGACAGACCCAAGTGGTTTCAAATGGGGATTCTTCGCTGCCGGTTGTGCCATGATATTCTCCATCGCTGTATTCATAGCCCTGAAGAACAAGTTGCTCGTCACGCCTGACGGCAAGCAGATAGGCATAATGACAGAGAAGGCGACAATGCCAACTGAGTGTCAGACTGCCACTTCTGTAACCGAAACGACACATAAGGGCCATGGTATCATAGGCACTTCACTGTGCCTGCTGCTCGGAGCCATACTGATGTATGTATTTTCATACGACGCAGACGACTACAACGACTATATATCTGCCGCAATATATGCGGTATCAATAGTGCTGCCGATATTTATCATCACCGACGGCGGACTGACCATCGACGAGAAGAAGAAGATCGGCGTGATATACCTCATTGCCTTGTTCGTGATATTCTTCTGGAGTGCTTTTGAACAGGCAGGCTCTTCACTCACGATATTTGCCGACCAGCAGTGCGACCGCCACATCGGTTCATGGGAGATGCCTACAACATGGTTTCAGTCTATCAACCCAATTGTAGTGGTTTTGTTTGCCCCTGTCATGGCTACACTGTGGGAAACATTGCAGAAACACGGCATACGCGTACACTCTATTACGAAGCAAGCCATGGGACTTGCTCTGCTTGCACTGGGATACCTTGTGATAGCCTATGGTACACACGGTACAGACACCTCTACGAAGATAAGTATGTGGTGGCTGTTTACCCTGTATTTCATCCATACCCTTGGCGAACTGTCTTTGTCACCGATAGGTTTGTCGCTCGTTACGAAACTCTCACCGGCACGCATGGCTTCACTTCTAATGGGGGTATGGTTCATGAGCAATGCCACAAGTAACATCCTGGCAGGAAAACTTGCCACACTGCTGCCTATCGAGGGGGAGCCAAACGACCACATAATGGGTATTGAAATTGCTACACTGTCAGACTTCTTCATGCTGTTTGCTATCATGGCTGGCTTGGCTTCAGTAATACTGTTCTGCATAAAGCCAATACTGAAAAAGATGATGAAGAGTTAGATCGTTGAATAATTGAAAGTTGATAATAGAAGAATGAAGAATATAGTTTTTGCAACAAACAACGCACATAAGTTAGAAGAGGTGCGACAGATACTGGGCGATAGTTTCAACGTGCTTTCACTCAAAGATATTAATTGTCACGAAGAATTGCCTGAGACTCATGAGACACTGGAGGAGAACTCGCTTGAGAAGGCACAGTATGTGAACTCTCACTACGGATATGACTGCATAGCCGACGATACAGGTCTGGAGGTGGATGCACTCAACGGAGAACCTGGGGTATATTCTGCACGCTACGCTTCAATGGATGATGACGAAAAAGCTAATGGTGGGGCAAGCCACGACTCTGAGGCTAACATGCAGAAACTGCTACGCAAGCTTAACGGCAAGGAGGGCTCTGAGCGTTCTGCACAGTTCAAGACTGTCATAACACTTATCCTGAATGGTAACACGCACCAGTTCACGGGTATAGTGAAAGGTATAATAGCCACGAAGAAACATGGCGATGAAGGATTCGGTTACGACCCTATATTCTTTCCTTGTCCTGACGATGTGACACCAAGCACACGCACCTTTGCAGAGATGTCTGCAGAAGAGAAGAACTCCATGTCACACAGAGGCAGGGCCATAGAGAAGTTGGTGGCGTTCCTCAAGTGCTAAAAAATATTTTCATCGGCTTTAATACACTTTTTATCGAAAATATTTGTAGATAAAAGAAAAAAAATGTAACTTTGCCACAACAAACAGCTGATTATTATGAAAAAAACGATATTAATGTCTATGCTCTGCATAGCTGGCATTATAACAGCGAGGGCAGAAGATAAGACCGCATTCAAAGTCTGGGTGGAATCAAATAATTTCCAGGCATACAATCTTAATGCGTTGCCTGTGATTAAGCACGCTGACGGTAAGTTGGTAGTAAAGGCACATGGCAATGACATGGGCATGTACGACATCAAGGACGGCATGAAGATTACCTTCTCGCAAGAGATGGCTCCTGGCAATGCCAATGAAGACGACGGCGTCACTATGGCTGATGCAAACGTCATTGTAAACAAGTTTCTAAACGGAGAGGCGGCAAACATCAACGTGACTGCTGCTGATGCCAACCAAGATGGTATAATAACCATGGCAGATGCCAACGAGACCGTGAACCTCTTCTTAAATCACGAATAGACAATTTATTCTCATAACATGCAAAACGACAATTCAGACAGCTTAGCTTAAAAAAGTGGTCTGCATTGTCGTTTTATGCGTTTTCATTCAACCTATAACATTACACATATCATTAAATGTCCTAATAGTTATCACTTTTATTCTATTTTTCTTTGATAATTCGCAGAAAATGCGTAACTTTGCACCTGATTAAGTCATTACAGCTTATCTAAAACATTAACAAGGCTATTCGATAATACCATAAAAACATTGTGGAAACAAAATGATTACAAAATCAAAAAGTATGATTATGAATACAAGAAACATATACAACAAGGCATTAGTTATCATGGTGTCTTGTCTGCTTTGCTGTAGCAATGCATTAGCTGCCACCAAGATAACCGCGACACTTGAGCATACGGGAGCTACGTACTATATGAACGGTGAGACCTACAAGCAAACCTATGATGCAGAAACCGAACGTTACAATCGCGCTGGTGGCCAGCGAGACTGGAATGGTCAGGCTGCAATGAAGTTCTCTTTCAACCTGCCTGCAGGTAAGACTGTCATTGCGGCAACACTCACATGGAGCACGACAATCTATGGTAATCCTTCTACACGCAACAACAGTTTCTACTACATGAACCTTGGCAAAGATCTTGATTGGGATGCCTTTGCACGAGGACGTGGAAACATGATTATGGCTATGTCAGGCAGTCCATACACTTATTTCACGAACGTGGAACTCAATGGCACCAATCAAGGCACTTTACACACGAACGTAGAAACCGACGTAACCTCTGCCGTGCAAGCTGTAGAGAGCCAGGGCTACATTACTTTGTTTGTAACAAACAACGCCGTAGGCGCAGACCTCTATGGTAAGGGAAGCAATAGTGCTCCGTCACTCAGCATAAAATACGCAGACAAGCGCACCGTGACTTTCGTTGCCGGTGACGATGCTACCTGCGCCACCACCTCACTGTCTTGCGCAAGCGAAGGCAGCGTAACATCCGTGACTTTGCCTACTGCAACTGACAACAACGGTGCAGAGTTTAAGGGTTGGTACACCGAGCCTATCGGCGGCACTCGCATCGGCGGTGCTGGCGACACATACACGCCAAGCGGCGACATCACACTGTACGCACAATACGACCGTGCACCTACAGCAATCACCGTCGCCGGCGAATCTACAATCAAATACGGTACGACGACAACACTTACCGCTACATTGTCTCCGTCTAACACCGTCAACAGCGGTATACAATGGGCAAGCGGAAACGCCAACATTGCAACCGTTGACCAAAACGGCGTAGTAACAGCAACAGGATTAGGAAATGTAGCAATCACAGCAAGGGCAACTGCTGACCTTGAAAACATAAGATACGTTTTCAACCTGACTGTAGAGTCAGAGTATTTCGGTTACACCGTCAATGCTGTTGACGGCAGTGGTAACATACTAAAGGAATTGGAAACGGGAACGTATGCAACAGGAACGCAGTTCAATGCTTTTATTCCCAAATACGTACTTGTTGGTAATACCTTATACGAAACAGCTCATGTTACAGAAGGCAATTACTATACCATATACGAGACTCCTACAGCTGACGGATATGTGATAAACCGCCCATACACCAATGCTACGGTAAGCAATGTGCTCTATTATACGGAAGCCGAAGATTGCAGTGCATTCACCAAGAGTTACCGAGGAATCCCAAACCGTACGTCAAAAGGTACTCTGGCACACAATGACTATACTTATAAAGACGTAATAACACTTGCTCCCGGCACATACAGGATATATGCAGAAGGTTCAAATGGCAACAATGTAACAAAAAGGTGCGACTTCAAAGTCGGTGATGACGTTAAATTCACACTGAACATAACAAGTGGAAGCAACCGCAGTGGAAATTCGGAATGGTTTACCATCACTGAAAACAAGGTGCTGTCCGTAAGGTGTGAAGGGTCGTCAACAAGTGGTCTTGACTACTTCTACATCGTTCAGGACCCGGTATATCATGTGACACGCAACCAGCAGCAGTTCAACTTCACCAAGGAGAACATTGACGGCACTATATATACCACAGCCAACCCTGTGAATGCCAATGGTAGCAACGGCACACACAACGGCGTGACCGGCGCATTCTACAATATCAAATGGGAAAGCAACCACGTCACCATAACCGTTGACGGAGCAATAGCCTTCAGCATTGACGCTTTCCACGGCAACAGCAAGGATACAAGAGGTATGCATGTGTATGTTGACGGTACAGAGTCTGTAGAATTCAATATAGCCCCTGGCGACCACACCACTTCGCCAATAATCACTTTGGGAAATACCGGCACTCACACTATCAAGGTAACCGGTGACGGTAAAGACGTTTACCCTGCCGATATCGTATTCTACACTCAGGCAGTTACTCCTATGCTCAACTACACCACCGCTGCGGTAAAGGTGGGCGAGACAAAGGACTTTGACCTCCGCCTGCCATACGGCTGCACTTTCAGCGAGATGACCAGCAGCGGTGACGCAAGCAAGGTCACTGCAACATTTGTACGCGACGACAGCAACAATTCTCAAGGAAGAAAGGGCACACTGACACTTAAGGGATTAGAAACAACAGGCAACACGCCTACCTCTCTGAAATTCGGAATAGTCAGCAGTGACGAAAGCGTATATCTGAACGGTACAGCCACCATAACCGTTGACGTACTGAAATCAACGCTGATACTCAGCTACACCGACGGTGACACTGGCGATGACGCAACGGAGTATGTATATAATGCTGACGAAGACGAAAACGATCCTGTATTACCTGATATCAGACTCACCGCAACCGACGAGTATGGTAACAACGTATCACTTGACGCCCTTAATATTACATACGTTTCTGATGATCATACCGTTGCAAACGTAACCAACACTGGCGTGATAACACTTACAACGCCATGGGGTAATGGTACAGCCAGAATCAAGGCAACTGCCACAAGCGATGACTATGACAATGCAGAGGCTGAATACAGTATCACATTACAGCGTGGTATTAACTGGAAGGTGGCTACGCACCCTGTATTCAAGGACAATGCACCTGCTGTACGCGACACATTCCATGTATATAGGACTGAGGCTGGCGCGGAGAAACTCTATCTCGTAGGCACCTTTGGTGGTTGGAATAGAAACAACAACACTTACAATTACCCACAAGCCAACGGTTCCACTAAGGCAGTGACTGACCATTGGTATGGCAATGATACCAAATACAAGAAAATAGCCACATCATCCACAGGCGTTGACGGTTTCTCTAAATATTGGAGCGGCGCCGCTGACGCGAGCAACGAGACTATGTACAGTTCACTGCAGCAATACTACAACGGCAAGATATACGGTGTGGAGCGTTTCGGTTGGTTCAAGCAACCCGACGATTCTGACTCCTACCCGTTCACACTGCCTGTACGCGGTGCTTACGTCACGCTCGAGCCTACAGTCAACGGCACGCTGTCTGTATATATAGAGCAGAACGGACCTTGGAACTCAAATAAAAAAGACATCTATGACAACGACGGCAACCTCGTATCAGTAAATGCCAGCGGTACTGCTACCCCATTTCCTGGCACTGCACCATTCCAGTTCCGCCCGCACGCCTTCTTCATCGTTGACCAGAATGGACATCTGGTAGATAAGTATGCTTCAATCAAAATGATAACCCGCAAGAAGGTTACATCAGGCATATCAGAGAGCGTAAAGGACACCACACAGAACACTATGCTCGATAAGTTCTGCAAGAACTATGGCTGTGAGAAGGGCGAGAAGTTCAAGTGTATCCTTGATGAGAATGCCGACGGATACAATGATGTTACTAATATAGGTAACTGGAAGGAGTTCAAGGAGTATATGTCACCAGGCGAACAACAGCGAGTTTACGACAACTGGTCTGCCGGTGTGAATGGTGCCCAGGTTGTCACGAAACTTGACAATGGTGCTTACCTTGCCTTAGACCCTGGTATGGTGAAATACACCTTCCATGTGATTGCCGGACAGACATACTACATATTCTCTAACTTCTCAAAGATTGGTTTCAGTGGTGTGAACTTCGTACCAGACGAGGAGAACCAGCCAAGCGGCACCCTCGAACTGTCTGAGAAGGTGGCTTACGACCCTTCATCTCTCAAGTCAGGCGATGCGGTCAACACCAAGCCGATGTATGAGACGATAACCCTTGACCGTAAGTTCACCACTGGTAAGTGGAACACTATCTGCCTGCCATTCACAATGACAGAGAAGGAAGTAGAGACTGTATTCGGCAAGAACACCGAGCTTATCATCCTTGACCGAGTGAACGTAGATGCAGGCCATGCCTCAATCTTCATGACCTATCATGAGATTCAGAACATACTCGCAGGCTATCCTTATCTTATAAAGCCTACACAGGACGTTGACCACATAGAGGTTCACAACAAGGTTATAGACCCTGACCAACAGGTATTGGCGTTCTCTAACAACGGCTACACCTCAAAGGGAATAAGTAATTTCTGTACAGCCGACGTAACCAATGCAAAAGGCACTGTAAACAACTACAGCTATTGTCTGAAAGCTGGCGACATATTCCTTAACAGCAATACGCTGTACGTATCTGCCGGCAACTCATATCTGTATGGCTATCGTTCATACTTAGAGCTGGAGCCTGGTGCAACAGGTGCCAAGTCTGTAAGCATGAACTACTCTAAAGCTTGGTTTGACGATGAAGAAGAATCTGAGACGACAAGCATCGCTGTAGCAGAGTTTGCACCTGATGCCCTGGAGGCTATGGGCATCACCACCACAGGCAACGGTGTATATAACCTCGGCGGTCAGAGGGTTGCTGACACCCTGACAGGTCTGCCAAAGGGTATATATATAATGAATGGCAACAAGGTTGTGGTAGAGTAAGGCTAAGGCCCTACTCTCCACACCCCAAAAAACATATTGTAAAATATACTTTTAAAAAGATAGATGCAAAGATTATTTGAAAGGAAATGAAAAAACTTTACAAAGCCCCAATAGTTGAATTCGAACCTCTGGAGATTGACAGCGTCATGAACGCTCACCCAAGTCAATGGACTATCAACGTGAACAACGAGGCACCGGACAATAACGAAGAGCATGGTGGCGACATCGGCGGCTCTGACATCTTCGGTCCTAATTTACCACCAGAGGAGGGTGATTAAAGAAAACCCCACCCTATATCAGAGCGGGAGGGAAAGAAACAGAAAAGCAAAAGAGTGAAAATAGCACCAACGATATGGTATATTTTCACTCTTTTGCTTTTGGTGGGTTCTAAAAATTCCCAC
>DGHL01000004.1:276-14420 GCA_002392645.1 Prevotellaceae bacterium UBA3849 | reverse complement strand
CAGCGAAGATGCATGGATAAACTTTCTATTCTTGTATCTTCGCTTTTTTATGTAGTTGTGTGAATACGGTAAAGGTGGGTTCTAATAATTCCCACTGTCAGATTTTTGAATTTGTTTCAAGGGCAAAATGTTAGCTGATAAGGAAGCATAGCGGGCTATGTGACCGCGGAAGCTAACAGTTTGTACTGAAAGAAAACAAAAATATGACATAATGATATTCATATAATAAACTAATTTAATTCGTGGGAATTTTTAGAACCCACCTTAATCTTTGATAATGCGGGTAACTCCGTACAATTTAATATTAACAAAACCCAAAACAATTATGAAAAAAGTATTTATGTTTATGCTGCTTGCAGCCATGACGATGGTGGCAAATGCACAGAATCCAGGCTTGAAGATTTTTGACGGAAAATTGTTCAGCTGCCAATACCCTGCCGACTTCGTGGCACAGGAGCAGTGGATGGACGAAGCCTTTAATGCACAGATAGAGGATACGCCTAATTTCTTCAGTGCATCAGTTTCAGAGGACAAGCTTGAATACACTAACGAGCAGTTAAAAGAATACGGCGAAGGCATGAGAATGATGACAGAGAAATCATTCGGAGAGCCTACAGGCTGGAAGGCAGGTCCGCTGGTCATCAAAGGCAAGTCATATTATTTCATCGCTGAAGGCGAGGAGGATGACGTGCCAGCTGTCAAGATTTCATATCTCGTAAACACACCTGACAAACGCGTGTTTGCCGGCGAACTCAAATTCGCCAAGAAGGATGAGGCTAAGTATAAGCCGCTCTTCGATAAGATTATCACATCGTTCAAGGCGAAATAACCCGTCGCAGACTTCTGCAAGCATTGAGTAAGATATATTGTAAGATACGAGAATAGGTTTCACCAGCAACAAGGTGGAACCTGTTTTCTTTCTTGCCGCTAATAGGATTTTGAACAAATAATTTTGTTGTTTCATAAAAACTTACTACCTTTGCAATCGAATAGGAAAGAGAGCAAGGGGAGAGGGCAAGTCTAATCCGTAATAGAGAGAATACAAAGCAAATAGTCATGAACATACAATTCCAACAGACGAAAGATGCCAGTTATTCGCTGGCGCTTATTAGTGATGAGAAGAAGAATGCCGTATTGCGTCGCATAGCCGACGAGATAGGCAAGCAGTCTGACATGCTCCTTGAGGCTAACGCCAAGGACCTCAGTCGCATGGACAAAGAGAATCCGCTGTATGACCGCCTGCAACTTACAAAGGAGCGCCTTGACGGCATAGCAAGCGACATGCGCCACGTGGCAGACCTTCCCTCACCACTGGGCCACATCACCTGTGACCATACGTTGGAGAACGGGCTGAGGCTCTACCGTGTGTCTGTACCTTTCGGTGTAATAGGCATGATATATGAGGCAAGGCCTAACGTATCGTTCGACGTGTTCTCACTTTGCTTTAAGAGTGGAAATGCCTGCGTGCTGAAAGGCGGCAAGGATGCCGACGATTCAAATCGCGCCATCGTGGCTATGATAAAGCAGATACTCGTAGAGGAAGGCATCAACCCTGACGTGATAAACCTTCTGCCAGCCACTCATGAGTCAACGGGCGAGATGCTCAACGCAGTGGGCTACATAGACCTCTGCATACCTCGTGGCGGCAAGAAACTGATAGAGTTTGTGCGCGACAACGCAAAGGTACCGGTAATTGAGACCGGAGCCGGCGTGGTGCACACCTACTTTGACAAGGACGGCGACCTGGAGAAGGGTAAGCGCATAGTGAATAACGGCAAGACACGCCGCGTATCTGTATGCAATGCCCTCGACTGCCTGTTGATACACAAGGACCGTGAGGCAGACATACCTGCACTGATAGAGCCTATGAAGGACAAGGTGCAGTTCCACTATGACAACTATGGTAAGGAATGGATGTCATACGACCTCTCTATCAAGGTGGTTGATTCACTCGATGACGCACTGGCGCATATCCGCAAGTACAGCAGTGGTCACTCAGAGGCAATCATAACAGAGAACAAGGAGACAGCCCAGCGCTTCCAGAAGGAGGTTGATGCTGCCTGCGTATATTGGAATGCCCCTACGAGTTTCACCGACGGTGCACAGTTCGGTCTGGGTGCAGAGATAGGTATCTCTACACAGAAGCTCGGTCCACGCGGCCCGATGGCACTTGCAGAGATCACCACATACAAATGGATAATAGAGGGCGACGGACAGATAAGACCGTAATGTCCTCTGCTCGCTAATCCGTACGTGCATGTATGGATGGTTGCGATATAAATAAAAAAGACGACAGTCTGGATTTCTCCGGAACTGTCGTCTTTTATATTGGATAGGTGTGTATACCTACTTGTTGATATGATGTTTAGAGTGGGTACTCATCGAAAGCATAGAGCACGGTAGAGAGGTAACGCTCGCCGGTATCAGGCAACAGAGCTACGATCTTCTTACCCTTGTTCTCAGGACGCTGTGCCAGCTGTGTAGCGGCGAATGCAGCGGCGCCGGATGAAATACCTACCAACAGGCCTTCCTGCTGTGCCAACTCGCGACCGGTGCGGATTGCGTCGTCGTTGTCAACGTCGATGACCTCGTCGATGAAATCAGCAGAGTAGGTCTTAGGGATGAAGCCTGCACCGATGCCCTGAATCTTGTGTGCGCCGCTTGGCTTGCCGTTGAGTACTGCAGATGTTGATGGCTCTACTGCGTAAACCTTTACGTTAGGATTCTGCTCCTTAAGGTATTTTGCAACGCCAGAGACAGTACCGCCGGTACCTACGCCAGCAACGAAGATGTCAACCTTGCCGTCTGTCTGATTCCATATCTCAGGACCAGTGGTGGCATAGTGCTTGGCTGGATTAGCCTCGTTCTCAAACTGCTGCAGGATGATGCTTCCTGGGATAGAGTCGCGCAGTTCTTCTGCTGCCTTGATGGCACCCTTCATGCCGTCTTTGCCGCTTGTGAGACGAACCTCTGCGCCATAGGCCTTGACGAGGTTTCGGCGTTCTACGCTCATGGTCTCAGGCATTGTGAGGATAAGGTGGTAGCCCTTCACTGCGCTTACGAGAGCCAAACCTACGCCGGTGTTACCAGAAGTTGGTTCGATGATTGTTGCACCTGGCTTAAGAAGACCTTTCTTCTCGGCGTCTTCTACCATAGCCAGTGCGATACGATCTTTTACAGAACCGCCAGGGTTGAAGTACTCTACCTTTACTATTACTGGGGTGTCGAGACCCTTTGCCTTTGAAAACTTGTTAAGTTCGAGCAGTGGGGTGTTGCCCACGAGCTCAGTAAGTGATTTTGCGATTGCCATAGTTTTATTCCTTTCTTTTATTTTAGTTTGTTTATATATTTGTTTTATATTTGCTTTATGAGTGCTTCCTCGCACGAAGAAATAGTGAACGTCAATCTGTGATTGGTGTACGTCTCTGCTTCCTGAGTGCTTCCTCGCACGAAGAAATAGTGAACGTCAATCTGTGATTGGTGTACGTCTCTGATTTCTGAGTGCAAAGTTACTGCGTTTTCCTGACATGCACAATACCACATGTGTGGTATTTTAATACCATGTTTGTGGGTAAAAGGATGATGACGCAAAGCCAAACATGCTGTTTGACAGTGTGTTATCTTTGCAAGAAGGTGGTTTGCATTATGTGATTTGAAATACAAAAAAAAGTCGTCAGGATTTTCATTCTGACGACTTAAGTAGGTGTGCAAAATTATTTTTATAATAATAGGATGTTCAAAAGTTATTCCAGATAGGTATAGCCGTATAGACCGGAGCGATAGTTAGACAAGAACTCCTTGCCCTCCTCAAGCGACAGCTTTCCTTCCTTTACGCTCTTGGTCACCCATATCTCCAGTTTCCTTACCAGTTTCTTAGGATCGAACTGTACATAGTCTAGCACCTCCTCAACTGTCTCACCGTCGAATATTTGGTCTATATGGTATTTGCCATCCTTCATTGAGATATGCACGGCGTTAGTATCTCCGAACAGGTTGTGCATGTCGCCCAATATCTCTTGGTATGCTCCTACAAGGAATATGCCGAGATAGTACTGCTCACCCTTCTTCAGCGCATGTACTGGTAGGGTAGGGGTTACGGTACCGTCGGAAACGAAGTGCGCCATCTTACCGTCGCTGTCGCATGTGATATCCTGCAAGGTAGCCTGTCTGGTAGGTTTCTCGCATAGTCTCTGCAACGGAACTACAGGGAACAACTGGTCTATAGCCCATGTGTCAGGCAGAGACTGGAAGAGTGAGAAGTTGCAGAAATATTTATCTGCGAGTAGCTTGCCTATAGAGCGCAGTTCCTCAGGTACGTGTTTCATTCCCTTGGTAAGGGTAAGCACCTCACGACATACACTCCAGTACATGGATTCTATCTCGGCGCGAGTCTTTAAGTCTACCATACCCATAGAGAACAGGTTGAGAGCTTCTTCGCGTATCTGCTCGGCATCATGCCAGTCTTCAAGCAATGAGCGTGTGTCTATCTTACACCATATATCATAGAGATCGCGCACCAGTTGGTGGTCGTTCTCATTGGCTTCGAACTCCTCAGGCATGGCAGGCAGGGATGCTGTCTCCAATACATCTATTACGAGTACGCTGTGATGTGCCGACAGCGAGCGTCCACTCTCGGTTATGAGATTCGGGTGTGGTATGCTGTTGTTGTCGGCGGCATTTACGAATGTATATACGCAATCGTTCACATACTCCTGTATGCTGTAGTTTACTGATGACTCAGAGTTGCTTGAACGCGTACCATCGTAGTCAACACCCAGTCCGCCTCCACAGTCAACGTACTCTATACCGTAGCCCATCTGGTGGAGGTTGATATAGAACTGTGCCGCTTCGCGCAGGGCAGTCTGTATCTTGCGTATCTTGGTAATCTGTGAACCGATGTGGAAGTGTATCAGTTTCACGCAGTCGTGCATGCCGAGTTCGTCAAGTTTGCTTAGTGCGCCGAGTAATTCAGAGGCAGTAAGTCCGAACTTAGAGGCGTCACCACCGCTTTCCTCCCATTTTCCAGAGCCACTTGAAGCGAGTTTGATGCGTATGCCGAGATTTGGCATCACGCCCAGTTTCTTGGAAGCCTTGGCAACGATATCTATCTCATTCAGCTTCTCAATGACGATGAAGATGCGTTTGCCCATCTTCTGTGCCAGCAGAGCCAGCTCTATGTAAGCCTGGTCTTTGTAGCCGTTGCAGATTATGAGCGAATTACTTTGGCATGCAGCGGCAATTACGGCGTGCAGTTCAGGTTTAGAACCAGCCTCCAGTCCGAGATTGAACTTCTGTCCGTGGCTTATTATCTCCTCTACTACAGGGCGCATCTGGTTTACCTTGATGGGGTATATTACGAAGCTCTCGCCCTTGTAGCCGTATTCATCAGCAGCCTTCTTGAAGCACGATGCGGTTTTCTCTATGCGGTTGTCGAGAATATCAGGAAAACGCAGCAGCACTGGTGTGGAGATGTCGCGCAGCTGTAGTTCGTCGATAATCTCGCGCAAGTCAGCCTGTGCACCATCTTTCAGTGGCGATACGCACATGTTGCCCTTCTCGTTGATGCTGAAATAACTGGTACCCCATCCGTTGATGTTGTACAGTTCCTTGGAATCATCTATCGTCCACTTCTTCATATATGCAGTTCTGCCTTTACAAGTTCTATGGTCTGGTTTATTTTATCCTCGTTTTCCATACATGGTATCTCAACTATGTGGTTGGCCTTCATGTAGAACTCCTCGCGTTTTGCCAACTGTTCCTTGATGAAGGCAAGCAGTTCGTCGTCGTTCTTGCCTTGCAGCAGCGGACGAATGCCTTTGCCCATCTTGAGATGGCGGAACAACACCTCTGGCGTAGCGCGCAGATATACCACGTCGCCTTGCTGGTTGAGGTAGTCCATGTTGTCGAAGAAACATGGTGTACCTCCACCGCATGATACCACTACGTTTTCAAACTCTGCAACCTCATGCAGCATGTTGCGCTCTATCTCGCGAAACCCAGCTTCTCCGCGCTCGGCAAATATCTCTGGTACACGCTTGCGCATACGATTCTCTATATACCAGTCAAGGTCATAGAAAGTCACGCCTAACTGTTTTGCCAGGTCTTTACCTACGGTGGTTTTGCCGGCTCCCATGTAGCCTATCAGGATGATACGTTTCATTTCTTTATGATTTTCATGCATTCATCATACGTCAGTTCTGCCGCCTTTTCGTGTAGATTCTTTGGCAGGCGGTAGTTCTTTCCGTCGTATGTAATGTATGGACCATATCTGCCGTTCATGACTTCGAGCTTAGGGTCTTCGTCAAACTTCTTCATGTGGCGTTGCTGTTCAGCCTTACGGCTTGACTCTATCAGTTCCTTAGCCTCGTCAAGTGTTATTGTCAAAGGATCTTTGTCCTTAGGGATAGATACGTATTTCTTCTTGTAGAGCACGTATGGTCCGAAGCGTCCGGCACCAATCGTTACCATTTCGCCGTCAACCTCGCCAAGTTCGCGTGGCAGTTTGAACAATTCCAGCGCCTCCTCCAGTGTTATAGTCTCCAGTGAGAACTCCTTAGGCAGCTGTGCAAAGCGTGGTTTGTCCTTATCGTCAGCGGTGCCAATCTGCACTACAGGACCGTATCTGCCAATCTTAACCGAAACAGGTTTGCCGGTCTTAGGATCATCACCCAATACACGTTCGCCAGCCTTATGCTCGCTGCGTGTGTTGATTGTCTTCTGTACGGTAGGCTCAAAGTCCTTGTAGAAAGTCTTGAGCATCTTGTGCCAATCCTCCTTGCCTTCAGCTATGGCATCGAAGTCCTGCTCCACGTTTGCGGTGAAGTTGTAGTCCATTATAGAAGGGAAGTATTCCATGAGGAAATCGTTTACGACCGTACCGATGTCGGTAGGCAGCAACTTACCCTTCTCATTGCCGGTCATCTCCTTCTTGGTCTTTGTGGAAATCTTGTTTCCGCTCAGGGTGTCAATGGTGTAAGAGCGCTCCTCACCCTTCTTGTCACCTTTCGCAACATATTCTCTCTGTTGTATGGTAGAGATGGTAGGAGCGTATGTAGAAGGACGACCTATGCCCAGTTCTTCCATCTTGTGTACGAGCGAAGCCTCGGTATATCGCAATGGTCCCTGTGAATACCTTTCTGTAGCCACGATTTCCTTACGCTCTATGGTGTTGCCTTCAGCAATGCCTGCAGGTAGCAGTCCGCTACTCTGGCTGTCGTTGTTGTTATCGTCGTCACCGGTGCTTTCGCGATATACTTTCAGGAAACCGTCGAACTTCACCACCTCGCCGGTAGCGACGAACTTCTCTGCGGCTCCAGATACGTTGATCTCAATGGTTGTTTTCTCAAGTTCTGCATCAGCCATCTGTGATGCAGCGGTGCGCTTCCAAATCAAGTCGTACAGGCGGCGTTCCTGCTGCGAACCCTCTATCTCCTGCTTGTCCATGTAGGTAGGGCGTATAGCCTCGTGCGCCTCCTGTGCACCCTTTGTGTGCGTGGTATAGTTGCGTGGCTTGCTGTAGTTTTCGCCGTAGAGCTTAGTCACAGCATCCTTGGCAGTGCCGATGCAGAGGCTTGACAGGTTCACGCTGTCGGTACGCATATATGTAATATGTCCGCTTTCATACAGACGCTGAGCTACCATCATGGTCTGGCTCACTGTGAAGCCGAGCTTGCGTGCAGCTTCCTGCTGCAGTGTAGAAGTGGTGAACGGATATGCAGGTGAGCGTCTCAGAGGCTTCTGCTGTATGCTGCCAATGGTGAATGTGGCATCCTTGCATGCCTCAAGGAAAGCTATGGCATCCTCATGCGTGGCAAAACGCTTGTCGAGTTCTGCCCTCATCTCGCTGCCGTTTACTGTGAATACGGCAGTCACCCTGAAGTAAGGCTCAGCCTTGAAAGCCTGAATCTCGCGCTCACGCTCAACGATAAGTCTTACTGCTACAGACTGCACGCGACCGGCAGACAGTGATGGTTTCACCTTGCGCCACAATACAGGTGAGAGGTTGAAGCCCACCAGGCGGTCGAGCATTCTGCGTGCCTGCTGTGCGTTGGCAAGGTTCATGTCGAGGTGGCGTGGATGCTCGATAGCCTCGAGTATTGCATTCTTCGTAATCTCGTGGAACACTATTCGGTTAGTGTTTTTCTCGTCAAGTCCGAGTACTTCGCAAAGGTGCCACGAGATAGCCTCACCCTCACGGTCCTCATCCGATGCCAACCAAACCTTCTTGGCTTTCTTGGCATTCTGCTTGAGTTCTGATACCAGCTTGCGTTTTTCCTCCGGAACCTCATACACTGGCTCCAGGGTATTCATGTCAATGCTTATCTCCTTTTTCTTAAGGTCGCGGATGTGTCCGTAGCTGGACATTACCTTGTAGTCCTTGCCAAGAAACTTTTCTATGGTCTTTGCTTTGGCTGGACTCTCCACTATAACCAAATTGTCTTGCATAATCGTATGATATGAAAATTTGGGTGCAAAATTACAAAAACTTTTTTTTACACCTTATTATATAGTGTATATTTTTATTTTTTTAACTAAAAGAGACGTAATGGCGCAAATTTACCCATATGTTTGTGTATTATTGTCTTGCGGAATGAAAAAAAAGATGTAAATTTGCAGGCGAAACATTTTATTTGACAGAAGAACATCTACAGAAGCAACATTAAGTTAATACAATATGAAAAAGACTTTACTCTCTACCTTGGCGCTGCTTATGCTTTGCGCCATGTGCACAGTAGTGCAGGCTGCCGATAAGTATGCCACTGTCTCGGCAAAGAACATCCCATTCAACATGCCGCAGGTGGCGTTGCCTCAGATTCCTGAAAACGTCGTGTGCCTTACCGACTTCGGCGCAGTAGGTGATGGCGGTACGCTTTGTACCGATGCCTTTGCCAAGGCTATGAAGGCCCTCGAAGGCAAGGGAGGCGGCAAGCTCGTAGTGCCGGCAGGTATATGGCTTACCGGTCCGATACAGTTTGAGAACAACACAGAACTGCACCTTGAGCGCGGTGCCCTGATTCTGTTTACGAAAGACTTTGACGCCTATCCTAAGGTGAGTACCATTTACGAGGGTAACACTGCCAATAAGAAGATGGCACCGCTGTGCGCATATAAGAAACACGACATCGCCATAACAGGTCCTGGTGCCATTGACGGACAAGGTGAATACTGGAGACCGTCGAAGAAAGGCAAGTTCACAGAGAACCAGTGGAAGGCCCTTACCTCAGGAGCAGGCATAGAGCACAAGAACGTATGGTATCCAGACGCAAAGCAAGACGAATTTGCCGGCAAGGCTGGTAAGCCAGACTTCCGCAGGGTGTTGGAGCGTCCGGTGTTGCTTGAGTTCACTGAGTGCGAGCGCGTGCTGCTTCAGGAAGTTACTCTGAGTAATTCTCCAGCATGGAACACTCATCCGCTGAAGTGCGTTGACGTTACCATCGACGGCGTCACTATACGTAATCCATGGTATGCGCAGAATGGCGACGGACTTGACCTTGAGTCATGCAACCGCTGCATCATCAAGAACTCTACGTTCGATGTAGGCGATGACGCTATCTGCATAAAGAGCGGTAAGGACAAAGAGGGTAGGGAATGGAAGATGCCATGCCAGAATGTGGTGATAGAGAATTGCACCGTGCTGCATGGTCATGGCGGCTTCGTTATAGGCTCTGAGATGTCGAGCGGTGCAAGGAACATATATGTTTACAACTGTCTCTTCAATGGTACCGACACGGGTTTGCGCATGAAATCGACGCGTGGCCGTGGCGGAGTTGTAGAGAATATCTACATCGACCAGATCAACATGGTAAACATAGCAGAGGATGCGTTCACCTTCAGCCTCTATTATGCCAACAAGCCTGTAGCGGGCAAGGCCGACGGCGATACCTCTGCAGCAGATGCAGTGCCGCAGGTTACGGAGGAGACTCCATGCTTCAAGAACCTCTATATCTCAAACATCACCTGCCAGGGTGCCAAGCGTGCGGTGTATTTCAATGGCCTGCCGGAGATGCCGCTCAGCAATGTGCTGCTTGAGAACTCCTTGTTTGTCACCGAACATGGTGCTGACATGCATTATGCGAAGGACATAACCTTCAAGAATGTCAAGATCGACAATTCAAAGGGTGAGCGCATTACCCTGGATAACGTGAAGAACTTCAAAGAGAAATAAAGAACCTTACTCATTCTCCCTTCCCCCTCCGCGGGGGAAGGGAGAATTGCATCATGCCTTCCTCAACAACTGACACTCTGCACTCGAAACAAATTCAAAAATCTAACAGTGGGAATTATTAGAACCCACCTATAAGAAAAATAAAGAGGGAAGACTTTCAGTATCGCTGTGCTGAAGGTCTTCCCTTTTGTCGCAAAGATTGCAGGATAAGCAATTCTTGTTTGACAAACCGTGTGGGCTTCTCAGTCCTTACGGCTTTATTGTTTTAATCGATTGTTTTTGATAGGATATCTTTATTTATAAAGCATAGAAATAATATTATCGCGTATAAAAGCCTTAGTTGGCGAATGTCGTTTCCGGCTGTATCTTCTGTAAAGCCTTTGCGGTGTCGCCCTGCGCTACAGTGTTCTGGTCTTTCTGTATGCGCTGCAGCATCTCGATGGAGCGTGCCATGTCCTTGCGCTGCTCAGCCTCGGCATCATTGTATGGCATCTGTGCTGCCTGTCCGATGGCGAGCACTACGGCTACACAGGCGGCGGCTTTGTAGAGCGGCCTGAGTCTGTGGCTCAGCGTCACCTTGTGTGCCTTTACGTGTGCAGGCTCCTTAGCCTTCTCTTCGTTGATGATGGATAGGATCTTGCTGTCGAAGTCGGCACCAAGCGCCTCCTCGTTCTTAGCGAAGGTCTGCTCCGTGAAGAGCTGGCGGTATGGCAACAGACGTACGGGTACGTTCTCCTGAGCGAAGAATGCGCGGAGAATCTGCTCCTCTTCAAGTGATGTCTCGCACTCGAAGTATCGCTCCAGCAGTTGTTCTATGTATTTGTAGTCCATTGTCATGTTGAGATAATCTGTTTTTATTGCTTTCTATGCTTACGACGTATGACGTCGGCGTAATGTTACAGTCTTATGTGTTAAAAGAAGTTAACTTGCTTTTTACTGTCTGTCTTGCCCTGAAGATGTTTACCTTTACCTGATCTTCTGTTATCTCCATGATGTCGGCAATTTCCTTGTACGACTTACCTTCGAAGTCGCGTAGTTGCATGGCTATGCGTTGCTTCTCGGGCAGTGAGTTCATCATGGTCCTGATAGACTCTATTCTCTCTTGTCGTTCTATGTTAGTGTAAACGTCGGGCTGTGCGGTGGCAGTATCGTCGGCAGTGGCATCGAGCGATTCGCTTTGGTTTATCTTCATGCGTTGGCGGTCGAGTGCCAGGTTGCGCGTCATGCGCAGCGTGTATGCCTCAAGGTTGTCTATCTCACCGAGTCTGTCGCTGCTCTTCCATAACTTTATAATGACATCCTGCACTACGTCTTCTGCCTCCTGGCTGCTGAGTGTTATGCGCAGCGCCAGGCGGTACATGGTGTTCTTTAGTGGTAGTATGTCGTGAACTATGTTCAAGTTATGAGTTGTGAGTTATGAGTTAAAGAGGCCCACCCCGTCCCTCCCTGTGAGGGAGGGGGAATGGAGTGATACATTATGAATTATGCATTATGAATTACCGTCCCGTGGTTGCCGTCTATCTTTGTGGCAAGGGTTATTATCACCCTGCCTACGCCGGCCTCTACGGCAGCGAGGGCATTCTCTACCTTCGGAATCATACCGCCGGAGATGATACCATCGTTAACGTACTTGTTGAACGACTCGCGGGTTATTGATGGTATAACGCTCTCGTCATCGTCAGGGTTGGCAAGCACACCCTTCTTCTCAAACGAGAATATCAGCGTCACGTCAAAATGCTTTGCCAATGCCGTAGCCACGGTGGATGCCATGGTGTCGGCGTTGGTGTTGAGTATGTTACCCTGTCCGTCGTGTGTCAGCGGAGCCACTACCGGCGTTATGCCGCTGTTGAGGAGCGATGCCAGACGGTCGCCGTCGGCATAGTCCACGTCGCCTACGAAACCGAAGTCCACCATCTGCTCCGTACCGTCGTCCATCTTCACCTTCTTCAGCGGACGCTTGTGCGAGCGTATTACGTCCATGTCGGCACCGGTCAGTCCGAGTGCGCATACACCTTTGGCTTGCAACTGTGCCACGAGGTTTTTATTTACCAAACCACCGTACACCATTGTCACTACCGACAGCATTTCGGCGTCGGTTATTCGTCTGCCGCCCACCATGTGGCTCTCTATGCCGAACTGTGCGGCAATCTTCGTGGCGCGTCTGCCGCCACCGTGTACCAACACCTTCTTGCCTGGTATGGCAGAGAAATTCTCAAGGAGTGCTGCAAGCTGCTCCGGATCTTCCACCACTGCGCCGCCTACTTTCACTATAGTAAGTTTCTCTCTCTGCGCCACCTTGCATGCCGTGGCGCTATTTTCGTTACATGTATCCATATTCTTCACTATTTTTGTGCAAAGTTACAAAAAATCGGGTGCAGTACAAAATAAACTTGTCTGTTTTTTAATTTGTTCCCTCAACTTTTACAAGAAATGGTCTTGTCGTCATCCAGGAACAACATTGTGTCAAGGATTACTGACAAGACCATTAATGAAGATATCACGTATGAAGAAAACTCTCGTTCCCGGTTTTCATGTGCCTGATAGTCCTCTGGAATATGTGGGAAAATGACTTGTTCGTCGTGCGGTAGCGACTCAGTCATCTTATTGAGCCATAAGAGATGTCGGTCCATACATAAGACAGATGGTGGTTCTTATATGCGTCAAGCAGTTCATCGCTTTCAAAGAAAGCCTTCATTTTCTCTACTATTGCACATACTGCTATTACCATTGCTACGAAAAGGAAAATCATTGTGAACTTCATAATCTTATATTTTTTAAAATTGTTAATATTCTGTTGTCTTGTTTTGTTTGACAATGCAAAGTTACAACGAATATCGGCGAGAGGTGTGTTTTTTCGCTTTTTTCGTTCATGTTACATGCGACAAGGATGCTTATTTGTGACAAATGGACGAAACGAGCCTCTTTTTTGTCGCAAGACACATGTAAGGATAGTACATTTTCGCAATCAGGCTTCATGACATTTGCGAACATTTCAGCAGTTGCGGAAAACGCAAAAGAGATGTGAATAAGTGTGAAAACGCTCTGTTTAGTCTCCTTTTCTTTCACTTTTTCATTGGTTTTTCATGTAATATGTATGCTTTTACGTCGCAATTTGCATCGTTTCATGTCGTAATATGATAGCTTCTACAATGTAAAAGCTATCATATTACATTGTAAAAGCTATGCTTTTACGATGGCAAGGCATGTGCCTGCTTTCTCAAATCATACGTACTACGTTTATTATCAGTACATTACTGAATTTTCGTGATTTTGCGATATTTGAGCATGAAATTGACTTTCGTGACTTTCGTCGCAAGGAAACGGCAGTTAAATACTCTGCATGGGGGTATGGAAAGACTGCACAGGATAGCACATTTTTGTCTTGCACGTATAAAAAGCCGTTCGTCATGCCACGAGCGGAAAACAACAATTAGAACGTGGTTTTCTTGCATAATTGGAAAGAAAAGAGTAACTTTGCACTTTGAAATAAAGTAAACATCACTGAAATGGAACAGACGATAACATCGGCGGTGATTACCGCTGTAAAAACACTCTATGGTCAGGACATACCTGAGAAGATGGCGCAGCTGCAGAAAACACGCAGCGAGTTTGAAGGAAACCTCACGCTCGTGGTATTCCCTTTCCTCAAGATGTCGAAGAAGAAACCTGAAGATACGGCTGCCGAAATAGGCGAGTGGCTGAAGGCTAACTGCCCTGCCGTTGCCGGATACAACGTAGTTAAGGGATTTCTTAACCTCTCTATTGCCGACAACGCATGGACTGACTTGCTGAAAACGATTGACGCTGACGAGCATTACGGCGAGAAGCAGGCTACTGAAGACAGTCCGCTGGTGATGATTGAATATTCTTCGCCTAATACCAACAAGCCTCTGCACCTGGGCCACGTAAGGAACAACCTCCTCGGTTGGTCTCTGGCACAGATTATGGCGGCTAACGGCAACAAGGTGGTGAAGACCAA
>DGHL01000004.1:0-120 GCA_002392645.1 Prevotellaceae bacterium UBA3849 | reverse complement strand
CCACCTCATCGGCGACTACTACGTAGCATTTGACAAGCACTATCGCGAGGAGATAAAGGAACTCGTAGCACAGGGTATGGATGAGGAGAAGGCTAAACAGGAGGCTCCGCTCATCAAGGA
>DGHL01000002.1 GCA_002392645.1 Prevotellaceae bacterium UBA3849 | reverse complement strand
GCGACCTCTCCATCAACCACATCATACCACAGGTAGTGGCTTACCAGACCAAACTGGCACAGAACGTGGCATCACTGAAGCAGATACTGCCCGACGATGAGTTTAAGACCGTTGCCGCCAGCAACCTGGCTCTCATCTCTGAGATTTCACAGCGCGTGAAGACCATCGAGGAAGGCTGCCAGCAGCTTACCGATGCTCGTAAGATAGCCAACAAGATTGACTCTGAGCGTGAGAAAGCCATTGCCTACCACGACACCGTAGAGCCACTCATGGACAGCATACGCTATCACATTGACAAGCTCGAGGAGAAGGTTGACGATGAGGTATGGACACTTCCAAAGTATCGTGAGATGCTGTTCATAAGATAAAGTCGCGCATGGGCGTGCAGAGAAAATATCATTAAACGACTAATCTACTTCTTTTATTGGTTGTTTAAGTTTGCTGGGTGTAGCGTAGCGTGATGCTATGCTGCACCTTTTTTTGCATTCTTTCATACAGGTCAGCCCCGTTATTCATAGCAAGAGCTTACGTTATTGAAAAACCTCTCTGCTTCCTTAGAGAAGAAGCACGCTGTGGCGGACATTGTCGGAATAGGACAAAATCGACATTGCTTCTTTATTTGAATTCTGCAGAATGACGTCTCGTGGTTATACTAAGAAATAATGAGTGACATGTTTGCGCAACTTGTTTCTGTACTGATTTATAGGTAAAAAGCATGGTTTGTGCTTTCCTAATTTGTAGGTAATTTCAAGAGTAGCTATTGCCTAAATCACTGAATATTTTTAATTTTGCAGCCGCAATTTCTATATGATAAATTACAACAAAAATGAAAAAGATTAACATGATTATTGTGGCAAGCATGCTTGCCATGTCGGCAGTGGCTGACAACGTAAAGTTTGCAATCAGTAACATGCACTGTCAGGGTTGTGCAAACCGCGTAGAGAAGACCTTGAAGGAAACTGGAAACGTAAAGGAAGTAAAGGTTGACATTGAAAACAAAACGGTCTGCGTGTCATACGATGAGAAGAGCACTACCGCAGAAGCCCTGCTCAAGGTGCTGACAGATGCAAATTTCAAGGCTGAGATAGCCAAGAAGTGTGGTGGCTGCAAGAAGCATGGTGAAGGCGGCGGATGCGGCAAGCACAAGGAAGGCGAAGGCGGCTGTCATAAGGAGAATAAGTAATAATTAATAATTAATAATTAGGATAACAACTTACACAACAAATGAAAAAGAATTTCTTCAGATTGATGCTCGCGGCATTGGTATGTCCGCTTTTCCTGGCATCATGCAGCGATGATGACGATGCACAGTCATACATTAACGTACTCTTCAATGCGGCTCCTGCAGTAGAGGGAACCCTTGACATCAGTGCCCTTGAAGGTGCGACGGTTACTTTTACCGAGGTGAGAAATCAGGATGCAAAGTCATTTGTCCTCAACGCGGAGGGCGTGGCTAACGCAAAGCTTACCCCAGGTACCTACAACATCTCTATTGACAAGACGGTGAAGAACGAGCAGGATGAAGATGTTATCGTTTCACTGCGTATGGAGAACGTAGCACTTACTCAGAATGGTCAGAGCGTAGAGGGCAAAGTCAGTTCGCTGCCTGCAAGCGCATTGGGCAAGGATTTCATCTTCTCAGAGGTGTTCTTCAATGGCGAGACAAACTCCGGACGTATGATGCACCCAGACCAGTACATAGTTCTCTTCAACCCTACAAACGAGACGTTGTATGCTGACGGCGTATGTGTCGCTGTTACCATGCATATCTCATGGTGGGACAAGAAACCTTGGTATGACTCATACTATCCTAACCGTGTGCCAATAGGCGGATTTATCACAATACCAGGTAACGGCACCGACGTACCTGTGGCACCAGGTGAGAAACTTGTGGTAGCATTCACTGCCGTGAACCATGCAGAAGTGGTTGCAACCGTACAAGGTAAGGATGATGAAGGCAACGTGATAGATGTAGAGGTGGCATACGACCATGCAGTTGACCTCAGCGGTGCCGACTATGAGATTTTCTTTGGTCCGGACGCAAGCGACGTTGACAACCCTGCTGTTCCTAACGTGCTGATTTCAGAGAATGGCGACTCATACGGTTTCTTCTTCCAGCCACGTGGCTACGTATCACCATTGCTGTTCCGCCTGAAGGATGGCAAGCAGGAGACTATCGATGCGTTCATAGCTGCTAACACGAGCAAGTTTACGCAGACCACGAATGAAGGTGACGTTGAGACACAGATATGGTCGGTAGAAACAAGTAGCATTATTGACGGCATACAGACCAGCGATGTTCCGCAGGATGTAAAGACACGTGTCATACCAGAGGTCGTTGACCGTGGCAAGTTCCTCGTAAATGGTTGTCACCGTCAGGAACTCTGCATACGCAAGGAGGTGAAGGTCGGTGACAGGATATTCTATCAGGACACCAACGATAGTGAGGCTGATATGCAGAATGTAAACGACCGTAAGGCTGCAGGACTTACACAGAATGCATTCCCTTTAGGTTGGAGAAACAAATAAGAGGATACCCATCACCACAGTCATCTCATTATAGCAGATGAAATATCAAGGAAGATGAGAATATTAAATATCATGATACTCTTTACCCTCATGTTCTGTAAAGCGGAAATTCATGCACAGACATGTGTGGTAAAAGGAAAAATTACAACAGAAAACGATGGCGAGGCTGCAAGCTTCGCCATCGTAGGTATAGAAAAACAGGAGCTTCGCACGATATGCGACGTAAACGGCGTGTTCGAATTGCATAATGTACCGGAAGGCAGGCATGAACTGAAAGTTGAGTGTCTGGGATATGCAACGTTGAACCATACGTTCGTTGCGTCACAAGGCATGTCGCCCCTTTCGCTGAAGATACACAGCAACAGCATAGCACTTCAGGAGTTTCAGGTGATGGCAAAGAAAAGTCGTCATGGCAAGGTGCTGATTGATGAGTCAGCACTGGAATATATACAGCCCACTTCGCTTGCAGATGTAATGCTGCTGTTGCCCGGCAGTGTGTATAAGGAGAATAACCTTACACAGTTTTCGCAGATATCCTCGCGACAGGTTGGCAGCGATGCCAATACTTCGCTGGGTGTAGGTATAGTTACTGATGGCGCACCCATGACAAACGATGGTGTCCGCACGCAATTGGTAGGCGTGACGGAGAATAGTTCGGGCAGCTACGACAGCGAGATTCGCAGCAGGACGGGTACTAACCAAGGTGCTGATATGCGTATGATTTCAACAGACCACATACAGAGTGTGGAGTTTACGCGTGGCATATCGTCTGCCCGTTACGGCAACCTCTCGAGTGGAATGATAAGTATATCGTCAAAGCATGGTGTCACTCCGTTGCGCATTCGCTTGAAGAGCGACCTGAAGAATACGTTGGCATACGTAGGTAAGGGATTTCGCCTGGGCGAAGAAAGCGGTACGCTGCATGTTGGCGTGGATTACCTATACTCCATTGATGATATACGCGAGGAAATGGATAAGTTCTCGCGAATGACGGGGCAGGTATATTATAATAACAAGGTGAAGCTTGGAAACTATACGCTTGACCTCGACGGCCGTCTTAGCCAGACCATCACCATGAGCAAGATGAAGAAGGACGAGCTGACGTATGAGTACGATGAGACCTACAAGGCAGACTATGCGCGCACGGCACTGATGCTGAAGGGCAACCTGACACTTGGAAGAAAGTGGCTTGAGCAATTAGAGATGGTGCTCTCTGCTGACTATACACGTGATAAGGTCACGCGTCACCGTATGGTGCTATCTGGTACAGGACCGCTGAACATTCCTCTGGCTTACGATGAGGGAGAGCATGAGGGAATGTATCTGCCGCGTAAGTATTACAGCGACTTCTATATAGATAATCAGCCGCTGAACATATATGCACAGTTGCATGCAACGTCTCATGTGCAGATGTTCCGCCATGCAATGTTCAATCTGCAGTATGGTGCGGAATACACCAACGTGAAGAACCATGGCAAGGGAGCTGTGATAGAAGACGAGACACGTCCGCCGTTTCCGTATGATAACTCCTATATGCGCCCACGTCCGAACTATGCCATACCGTCACTTGGTACGGGTGCGCTGTATGCGCAGGCAGACTTTATATATGATGACGGCGTGAGCAATGTCGTGTTGCTTTCGTTTGGCGGACGTATGTCTGCTCTGGCTAACCTGCCGTCAGACTATTACCTATGTCACCATGTGCAGGCAGACCCACGAATAAACTTGTCGTACACTATGGGTAGGAACCTTAGGCATACCATACGCTTTGGCTATGGCGAGGAAAGCAAGATGCCGACGTTGGACTATCTGTATCCAGAGAAGGTGTATAAGGATTTCTATATGCTCAACGCCTATACCAACGAGCCGCAGTATCGTCACCTGATAACATACACAAATATATTCGATGTGACTAATCGTAACCTGAAGGCTAACAAAAACCGCAAGTTTGAGTTTGGCTATGACATGGATTACAAAGGCTTCAGCATGTCGCTTACGGCTTTTCATGAAAAAGCGGACAATGGATTTGAGTATTTCTCGCAGTACTATCCGTTGACCTATGACCTCTACTCTACATTGAAGGAAGGCGTGGACATCAGCGGTCGTACTCCGCAGAAGGATGACTATATACAAGAGAAGTACAGCATATTCACTACGACAAGTATGGTGATGAACTCAAGCAAGGTTACAAAGCAAGGCTTGGAGTATCGCATAATATTTCCGAAGATAAAGCCGCTGCTCACCACAATTGAGATAAACGGTGCCTACTATCATACGGAGTATGCGTCATCTATGCCGAGCTACTACTATCCAGGTGTGAAGATTGGGGGCAAGGAATATCCGTATGTAGGTATATTCGACAACAATGAGCGTAAGATATACAAGCGTTTCAATTCAAATATATGGTTCAACACCCATATATCGAAGTTCAAGCTCTTCCTCACAAACTTCTTCCAGATAGTATGGTTTAACACTTCGCGCTATGAAGATAACCGTAACCTTATACCGCAACGCTATATGGACTTCAGCGGCAACGTGTATGATGTGGGTGACGACATCGTAGCTTTGATAAATGCCGACGATCCTACTTACAGATACCTCAAGAAGACTCTGCAGCCGTCGAAATATGCAGAGACGAAGAAACCGGTGTCGCTCTTGTGGAACATCAAGGCAACCAAGGAATTCAAGCACGGCACGAAACTGTCGTTCTTCGTCAACGGCCTGCTCGACATCAGCCCTACATACGTTAATGGTTCGAAGATAACGCAACGTGAATGGCACGATCCTTACTTCGGTCTTGAACTGTATATTAATATAAAATAAGGAATGAGGAAGATATTATTATCAATTATATCATTGTTTTCATTAGCCACGGTAGTCCTTGCTCAGCAAATGACGTCGGGCTATGGAAATATTAACGAGGCCCTGAAGGCTCACTCGTCAGCGAAGTTTACGTTGTCGCCTGCAGAGCAACGTGCCTATGGTGTGATGAGTGATGTGGGTTTGCAGAGCAGGGTGACGCTGAATTCCAACCCTGTATTTATGCAGATAACTAACGTAAAGCCTGATTCGGCTGCACAACAACTGAGTGCAGTGGGATATATAGGGATTGCCGGCGCTGATACGGAGGGTGACTTCATGCCTTATGAAGGTGACGGCTCTACCGACTATCGTGTAGGTGCATTTGGTGAATATGTCACAAAGCACAGCGGTACGTTGGCTGGACACATACAATATGCACGTGGTAAGCATCGCAACATAGGTTGGAGTGCCATGCGGCTACCTGAGCTCTACCTGCCGTATATCTCTACAGACTCCTGCGGAGGTGATTTTAAGTTTGACAGCTACTATGCAGAAGGCAGCTATGCTTTCGATTTGAATGGCTGGACTCTTGGTGCAAAGGCTTCTTTCTATGGTGAGCAGTCTTACCGTCTGACAGATCCGCGTGCACTGAACAATACCACATGGCTGCGCTTCAATGCCGGAGTAGGAAAGTATATAGGCAGACACTTACTGATGTTCGATGCGGGATATGGACGTAATAAGCAGCACATGCAGTTGCGCTATTGGCGGCCAGGACAGCAGGACAGGTTTTTCGTGTGCTATGGCTTCGGTCTGTACGATACTCGCCAGAGTGCGGTATCGTTTGGAAAGTCGCGCATGTATTATGTCGATGAACTGAATATGCGCCTGCAATACTTGTCGCCGCAGGACAAGCCACTAAGCCTGTATGCTTCCGTTGGCTATACTCACGACCACATGGAGACGGAGGAGAGTGACATCTATAATCTGTATGAGAGCAAGACGAGTGTGCTTACGCCACAGTTGATGCTTACATATTCACCTTGCCGTTCATGGACATTCCGTTTTGCTGCCTCGGCAGAGTTGCAGAGACGCAACGGCTATGAGAATATAATAGAGGAATACCTGGCTGACGTGGATTATAACAGCTATGACTTCCGTGTCATAGACAGTCAGCAGAATTATAAGCGCGACGTTACTGACGTCCTGCTGGCTGTGAGTGCAGCGCACAGGATGGGGAGTGTAGAGGTGGCGTTGCAGGGCGGATTGGCAACCAACCGTTATGATGAGAAATATAACGGAGGCACATATCGCATAAAGGTGTCAACCTGTACACCACACGTAAAGGCAGTCCTTGGCTGGCATGGCAAGCGTGATGCTATAGATTTCAGTATGCTGTATGCCCACCAGGGTGTGGGGACTCACCTGTATGATGTGACGATGCAGAACACAAAGATAAAACATCTTGACTTTCAGCATGCTTTCGCCCCATACGCCTATCGTGCTGCGGATTGTAACCAATTCGCTATGGAACTGACATGGCGTCATAAGATAGGTAAGATGTGGGTAGGTTTGGGTGGTGACCTGTGTGTTACCAACGGCAATCGTGTCAGTGATGCTGTCTATTCGGGAAATATAGGCTTCGACTCCACGGCACCGATGCTGTCGGCAGAAGCCGGAAAACACAAGGAACGCTATGGTAGCCTGAAGGCTTTTGTGGCGTTCTGAACATAGAAAATGGCGCGGTGGCTTTCTGTATAGTCCACCGCGCCATTAGTTTTCGTGCCCCGTTCGTCCTTCATTGACGGAGGTAGGGGCTGTTAATCTTCGTCAGTCAGCGACTGCATCTTCTCGGGTATCTGCTTGGTAGGCGTCACACCATACTGCAGCAGGTCCTGCAACTGCTTCGACAGGTTGCCCTTACCCTCCTTCAGCTGTCCCAGTCCTCGCTCGTAGGTGGTTCGCGCGGTGTTGAGCTGGTTGCCCAGACTTACGTAACCTTCGGCGAAGGTGCTGTATTTCTCGTATATCTTTGCGGCAGCACTCAGTATCTCGCGGTTGTTCTTCTCCTGACGGGTGTTCTGCCATGTAAGGAACATCAGGCGCAGCACCACCATCAGATTGGTAGGATTGATGATGAGCACACCCTTGCGGTAGGCCTTTGCGCCCAGCTGTGGGTCGCGGTTCATGGCGAGGATGTAGCTGCCCTCGTTAGGAATGAACATCAGCACCATAGGCACGGCATTGTCAACGTCCTTATGGTATTTCTTGTCTGACAGCTCCACTACGTGCTGCCATATTGAGTCATAGTTAGCCTTTATGGCGGCATTGCGCTCCTCGTCGCTCTCTGCACCCACATAGTCGGTGTATGCCGTAAGCGAAACCTTGGAATCTATTATTATGCGTGAGCCGTCGGCGCCGTTGACTATCACGTCAGGGCGCACGTTGTCTCCCGCCTCATTCTTCAGACTATATTGCTTGACGAACTCCTCGCCTTCGCGCAATCCGCTGTCGCGCAGTATATTCTCAAGCACCATCTCTCCCCAGTCGCCCTGCACCTTGCCGCGGTTCTTCAGTGCGTCGGCAAGGCTCTGCGTGGTCTTATCGCGCTCCTTGTCGTGCTCAAACACAGCCTTGATGCTTGCAGCCAGTTCCGAGGTATTCTTGGTCTGCTCGGTTTTGTTGTCATCCACGAGTTTGCGCAGCTGCTCAAGCTCCTTCTTCAGTGGGTCCACAATCTGTGCCATCTGCTCAGTGTTGGCATGCTTCAGACTGTCCATGCGCTCTTGCGCCTCGCGTTTCAGTATCTCAGCGCGTTCAGCCATCTCCTTCTCAAACTGCGCGCGCATCTGTTCGCGAGCCAATCTCAGTTCGGTCTGAAACTTCTCCTGTCGTTCCTCCTCATCCTTCTTGGCCTGTTGGCGTGTGGCAGCGAGCAGTTCGGTGGTAGAATCCAAACGGGATTTCAGTTGTGTATTCTCGTCTATCAGTTTGTTCTTGAGCTCCTTCTCATTATTTCGCTCATTCTTAGCCTCCGTAAGCAGTTGCTCAGCAGCCATCTTTTGCTCCGCCATTTGCTTCTCGGCGTCAGTCTTTTGGTCCGCCATGCGCTTCTCTGCCGCCGCAACGTAGTTTTCAAATGCCGTGCGGTGGTCGTTTTTAGTCTCAGCAAGCAGACGCTCAGCTGCCACTCGTTGCTCATCGAGTGCATTGCGGCCCTCCGTTTTCAGTTCGCTGATGCGTGAGTCGCACTCCATCTTCATATTGTTTATGCGCATGTCGCACTCTTCCTTCAGCGCCTTTACGCGCTTTTCTGCGGTAAGGTTTAAAAAAACTATAACCCCTACTGCCAGCATTATGATGATAGCTATTACGAAGTATTCCATTTCCTTTGTTCTTTAATTATTAAATCCTTTGTTTCCCAAATTCCCCTTCATGGGCAGGTGTGCCATGGACGTTTCTTTTTTCCTTACGCAAAGGTAATAATAAAAGGTGAAATTACAAAATTTCGTGTCTTTTTTTATGTTTTTTTGCCTAATACGTAAAAAATTACCGCTACAAACTCCAAAAGAACAGAAAATAGCGTTGTGTGCGCACACAATCGTTGATAAATGTCAATTAAATAGTATATTTTGCAAGTTTTTCTTGAAATTGTGTGCGCACACAGAAAAAAGTTCGTAACTTTGCATTGTCAAAAAGATAAAAGCAAAGATTGTTTAGGTTAGTAGAAATTATAGATTGATTTAGGTTTAGTAAGCGTCGTGAGACGCGAAGGTAAAAGATTTGTTTTGGTAAAGGATAACAAAATTTGATGCAGTCATAAGGGCAAGGGAAGGTCACAGAGACCTATACCTACCCGAAAGACGGTCAAGTTAAAAGAGAAAAGATCCCATGCGGGACTTTTTAAACCCAAGTGATATTGTTTAGGTTAGTAGATATATTTTTTGTGTTTGCTCAGCAAGTCGTGAGACCAGCTGAGCTTTTTTTGTGCCCTTATCCTGGGCAGGGGTGGGGGTATGTAGCGCTGCCTGGAACGATACAATATTACGGTTTTGATAAAAAACTATCGTGTTGATTTTTATGAAGCATTCATATTGCATCGTAAAAGCTATCACTTTACATGGTAAAAGCTATCATATTACACCGTAAAAGCTATCGTTTTACAACCTGATTTGATAGCTTTTACAACGCCCCTTGCAACCGCCTGAGACAGAGGTTGTTGCAAAAAGGTAAAAACGGCGTTTTTCTTCATGGGCGGAATTTTCGTCAGGAATAAATTTTACAGTTGGCAACCAAAAGTGTGATACGCGGAATCCTCCTTGTACAGGTTAAAGATTAATAGTGTCAGTCCCTTCGGAAAGACGGTAGGCTGCCACCCAGTATGGATGCAGTGAATATCAGACGACGATTTTTTTGAGGTTGCGGACAACCGTCATACCTGAGTGGCTGACATGGCAATGGTTCTTGCGACAAAAAAAGTGAGGTGCCCGATTGCATAGGCTATGGGTAGTAATCTGAGCCTTTGCAATGAGAGCACCTCTTCAAAAACTATAATCTAACAACCTTTATTATGAATAAACAATCCTCATGTAAATTGCTTAAGGTGGGTTCTAATAATTCCCACTGTCAGATTTTTGAATTTGTTCTTGCTCTGGCAAGCGACCAAAGGTCGAGCGTCGAGGGCAAAATGTTAACTGAGAAGGGAGCATAGCGGGCTATGTGACCGCGGAAGTTAACAGTTTGCACCGAAAGAAAACAAAAAGATGACAAAATGATATTTATATGATTGACTAATTTAACTCGTGGGAATTTTTAGAACCCACCTTTAGTACTTCTTTTCCTCCACCTTGCTCCAGTCTATCCACTGCGTTGACAGTGCCACGGGAACGGTCTTTATCGTAGC
>DGHL01000109.1:1567-15802 GCA_002392645.1 Prevotellaceae bacterium UBA3849 | reverse complement strand
AAATTCAAAAATCTGACAGTGGGAATTTTTAGACCCCACCCTCAGTCAGTGCCTTCGCAACGGCATATCCCATGCTCCATGCTGCCTGCAGGTTGAATCCTCCCGTTATGGCATCCACGTCAGTTGCCTCGCCTGCAAAGTACAGGCCCTTATGCACCTTGTGCTCAAGTGTCTTTGCCGACAGTTCTGTGAGTGCCACTCCGCCACAGGTTACGAACTCCTCTTTATAATGGCACCTGCCGCTGATGGCCAGCTGTTGCGCCGTCAGTATGCTTACGAGGCGGTTTACATGGGTGGCGTTGAGCGCTCCGCAGCGCTGCGTCAGCGGTATGGCACACTGCATAAGCATCTGAGTCCAGTGTTTCTGAGTCAGGAACGTGGGATATACATTCGCTATGTTCTTGCCGGCGTTGGCAGTCATCAGTTGCATCAGACTCTGCCGCACTTCCTCTTCGTGCCTGCCGCCACACCAGTTTACCGTCAGCGTACCTTCGTAGTTGCGCTCTGCCAGTATGCGCGCGGCATACGATGACAGCTTTAGTATCGCCGGACCGCTCACGCCCCAGTGTGTCCACAGCAACGGACCTCTTGCCTTCAGCTTCGTTCCGCCAAGTCCTGCCACGCAGTCTTCCACCACCGTTCCCATCAGTTCCTGACATGGGGCACCTTTTATATTAAAGGTAAACAGCGATGGCAGCGCTTCAACCATCTTTATGTTCAGCGACTTCAGGAATGGTGCCTTGCCGCCGCCTGTGGTGACTACCACATAGTCCGATGAAACCGCAGATTTCTCATCATTAAAGAAAAGATTATAGCCCATTTCATCGACTTTCTCGATATTCTCCAGTTTCTTTCCAAGATGCAGTTCCACGCCATGATAGCGCATAAGCCTTACCAGCGTGTTTACAATCTCCATGGCATCCTGCGACTGCGGGAAAACGCACTCATCATCCTGCGTAACCAATCTGACGCCCTCGTTTTCGAACCATTCCATCGTATCTTCGTGAGAGAAGTCGCCGAGCATCTTGCGCATCAGTTTGTCACCTCGCGGATATGCCAGGTTCAGATCCTTATACCTTCCGTTATTATCGATGAAATCGGCAAAACTGTTAGTCAGGTTACATCGCCCGCCACCCGTCACCGCCACCTTTGCCAGTGGTTTGGTGCCACGTTCAAACACATGCACCTGCATCTGCGGATTGCGACGCTTAAGCTCAATGGCACAGAAGCATCCTGCCGCACCTGCGCCGATTATCGAAACTGTATTTTTACCCATTTTCATATCGCTGATTCTTAGTCTGTTACGGAGGGCGTTGTAAAAGCTATGCTTTTACCGTGTAATATGATAGCTTTTACCGTGTAATTTGATAGCTTTTACAATGTAATATGATAGCTTTTAGGACGCACCCCTTATACATATAAAACTGCGCGTGCGAAACTTTATTGTAAAAACATTCTTTTTTCTCAAAAAAAAATTGTAATTTTGCAGCCTAAAATAGAATACAATGGCAGAAAAAAATGAATTTGTCAGAAAAGTAGCAGAACAAAAGTATGAATACGGTTTCACTACCGACGTTCATACCGAGGTGATACCTACCGGACTGACCGAAGATATCGTGCGACTCATTTCTGAGAAGAAAGGTGAGCCGGACTGGATGCTTGACTTCCGCCTGAAGGCCTTCCGCCACTGGCAGACGATGACGCAGCCGACGTGGGGACACGTCACCATTCCGCCGATAGACTATCAGGCTATATCATACTATGCCGACCCTATGGCAAAGAAGAAAAACCCCAACCTTACGGAGGATGGGCAGATAGACCCTGAACTGGAAAAGACCTTCGACAAGCTCGGCATTCCGCTTGAAGAGCGACTGGCCCTGAGCGGCGTGGCTGTGGATGCCATCATGGACTCGGTATCGGTGAAGACTACATACAAGGATAAGCTGAAGGAACTCGGCATCATATTCATGTCGATAGGCGAGGCTATAAAGGAGCACCCTGACCTGATAAAGGAGTATCTGGGTTCGGTGGTGCCTTACCGTGACAATTTCTTTGCCGCACTCAACTCGGCAGTGTTCTCTGACGGCTCATTCGTTTATATACCGAAGGGAGTGCGCTGTCCTATGGAACTATCGTCATATTTCCGCATCAACGCCGCTGGAACCGGACAATTTGAGCGTACGCTGATAATTGCCGACGACGATTCATACGTCTCATACCTCGAGGGCTGCACAGCCCCTATGCGCGACGAGAACCAACTGCATGCTGCCATCGTTGAAATCGTGGTAAAAGACCGTGCAGAGGTGAAATACTCTACCGTGCAGAACTGGTATCCGGGCGATGAAAACGGCAAGGGCGGTGTGCTTAACCTCGTGACGAAGCGCGGTGACCTGCGCGGCGAGAACTCCAAGCTTTCATGGACTCAGGTGGAGACCGGCTCTGCTATAACGTGGAAATACCCATCATGTGTGTTGCGTGGCGACGGTTCGCAGGCTGAGTTCTACTCTGTGGCTGTTACCAACAACTACCAAGAGGCTGACACCGGCACGAAGATGATACACATGGGCAGGAATACGAAATCCACGATTATATCGAAGGGTATATCTGCCGGACACTCGCAGAATTCATACCGCGGACTGGTGCGTGCCACCTCAAAGGCCGACGGTGCGCGCAACTATTCCTCTTGTGACTCCCTGCTGCTGGGCAGCAACTGCGGTGCGCATACCTTCCCATATATGGACATACGCAACAACACCGCCGTGGTGGAGCATGAGGCTACGACTTCCAAGATAAGCGAGGCTCAGCTGCTATACTGCAACCAGCGCGGCATATCTACTGAGGATGCCGTAGGACTCATCGTCAACGGCTATGCCAAGGAGGTATTGCAGAAACTCCCTATGGAGTTTGCCGTGGAGGCGCAGAAGCTCCTCAGCGTGAGCCTGGAGGGAAGTGTGGGGTAACCACAACCCCTCCCCTTAATCCCCTCCCGAGGGAGGGGAGGATATATGGGTCTACTTATCACTTGCATCTCATTATTTATAATTTGCAACTCATTATCTATAACTTATAACTCATACATAACAAAATGAAGAAACTACTAACCTTTATGCTGTTGATACTGGCTGCATGTTTTGCTACGCATGTCAGCGCAAAGAAGAATGACAAGGCGGACACCGTATGGAACAATGTAGCGTTTGGCGGTCTGCTGAACTTGATGGATGATTTCATAAAGGTGACAAAGGTTGTGATGGGGACAGAGGCCACGCAGGTGACATTTCATGGAAACATTAGTGCTTTCGGAAACGTTAGTGCCTCCAGAAAAGGTGAGGAGATTGGCATAGACCCCAAAATAGTTTTAAGGGCTGCCGGCCACTATTATGCTCTGAAAGACTCCGCTGTATTGACCAACGGCGAGAGATACACTATGCATGAGGACACACTGACTTTCACACTGGCTTTTGAGCCCCTGCCGCAAGACACCAAGGCGTTTGACCTGATAATATCCAAGGGGGTGGAAATAACCAAGGGGGTGGAAATAACCAATATACATAACAGGTTGTCAGGGTATATCACCGACACCTACTGGCGCAATAAAGTTACGGGCGACTGGTACATTGGGTTCACGAAAGACTATGTCATACATGACTGCAAGGTAAAGAAGATTGTCAATCAGACAGAGAAGAAAGGAGCATACGCCATCACCACAGATGACGGCACCACCATCAACGTAGGTAAGATGAAGAATGGCATACGTTCCATAAAGGTCGGCAACGGCTCCCCTGTGCAATGCGACATCATAACAGGCAACACACTGCCCGACTATCCAGTGAAAGACCTACGCAAGGGCTTCAAGGACAACGGCTACAGCCTGACAGACAGCGTCACCATCTGTGGATGGATAAGGGACATACCTAAAGAATTGAATAAGAAATATCCAGACTTCAACGTAACAACCCATAATGTTATTTCTACAAATGAAGAGGAGTACAAAACCAAATTCGACTCGCTCGGCATGTTCCGTATTACCATACCATTGATGAATACCTCAGAAGTAGTGTTGCGTCCTTATACATGTACGGTCCTTGAGCCAGGCGAAACATATTTCTTCCTTTATGACTTTACCAACGGCAACAAGCTCTTTATGGGCAATGACGTAAGATTACAGAACGAGTTGCTGGCTCATGAACTGTCAGGAGCAAGAACAAAGAATACCATCAATGTGCGCAACCTTGATGCCATGATGTTCTGGCAGCAGGCTGACAGCGTGAGGAGCGTGCAGAAGGCTCATTTGCAAAACACTCTGGCAGAACATCCTAACCTGTCACAGAGATACGCAGACTATATTGACGGTTCTTATCTGCTCAGACAGGGAGAGTGCATGATGCAGGCGCGCTACAGCGTGCCTAAACGGAAACTGCCACAGGAGTACACAGACTATGTAGGCAACGAACTGTGGCAGAAGATGCCGAAGCCATATACGCTATATCTTTCCTTCGGGACATTCTCACGCGACTACATTGACCATCTCAGGGAGTTCAATGCAAAGCGTATCAAGATTGGTGATAGAATCGCAACACAAGAGAACAGTGATGAAATAATTATAGACTCCGTATGCCACGACCGCGACCTGCACGACATAGTACTGGCACAACGACTCTACTATGAGTTAGACTGGAAACGCAAGCCTCTGCCATCAGATATGCAGGAAATAGCAGAGAAAGACATCGCCCTGCCTGCAATGAGAGACTATGTCCTGAACCTTAACAGCAAGTATGCCGAGATAGACAAACTTGACATTTCATCCTCCCCATGCCTTAAATCGGCTGACGCAATAGAGGGTATGACAGACGGCGAGGAGATATTCCGTAAACTGACAGAGCCTTACAAGGGCAAAGTGATACTGATAGACGTATGGGGTACGTGGTGCTCGCCATGCAAGAAGGCATTGGAACACAGTCAGGAGGAATATGAAAGACTGAAACCATACGACGTGGTGTATATGTATTTTGCCATGGGCTCTGAAGACTCATCATGGAAGAACGTAATAAAGCAATACAACGTGCTCGGCGACAATGTGGTGCATTATAACCTACCCCATGAGCAGGAGATGGCTCTTGAGAAATATATCAAGGTGCGCGGCTACCCCACATACAAGCTGGTTGACAAGCAAGGCAACCTGCTTGAGGATAGGGTTGACAGCCGCAATCTCGATGCCCTGGAGAAGTTGCTGAAAAAATTATAGTAACCGCACGTACACATTACAAGTACAGATGCAAAAAAAGATATCAACAACCGGTGAGTCAACGGTTGTTGATATCTTTTGTTTTAAAACTTCTACGAAATTATTTTTTTTTAATAATTATTTTTGCATAATCAACGTAATTTTTGTATCTTTGCATCGTGTAACATAGAAAATGCATAGTGTATGAGCAAGAAAATCAATCCGTTTGTTGTTTACGGACACATACCAGCAGAATATTTCTGTGACAGGCGCGAAGAGTCGAAGAAACTGCGTAAATTCCTGCAGAACCAACAAAATGTGGTATTGTCTGCCGCACGACGTATGGGTAAGACGAAACTGGTGGATTATGTATTTGACTTACCAGAGATAAAGGATAACTACATCACCGTGTCTATAGATATTCTCGACACTGGCAACTTGAGCGAATTTGTATTTGCGCTTGGCAATGCCGTTTTTAGGAAGATAGCACGACGAAGCGACCGTTTGATGAAACTCTTTCCCATGGTGATGAAATCCTTGCAGGCATCTTTTGGGTACGACCCCATACAAGGCACACCAACTTTTGATGTAAAATTGGGAGATCTGATACGTCCTGAATATACTCTGAAAGAAATATTCGATTATATAGACCAGGCAGACCAAAGATGCCTCATCGTAATAGATGAGTTTCAGCAAATAACCAATTATCCTGAGAAAAACGTGGAGGCTACACTGCGTACGTATATGCAACAGACGAGCAATGCCAACTTCGTGTTTGCAGGCAGTCAGCGCCGTATAATGAGTGAGATGTTCGGCTCAGAAAAAAGACCCTTCTATAATAGTGCAAGAGAGATAAACCTTGAACCAATAGCTTTGGATATATATACCGAATTTGTGCAGAAACACTTTCACGCGGCTGGCAAGACTATAGATGCGGAAGCAATAGGCTTTGTGTATGAGAAATTTGACGGGGTGACACTTTACAACCAGCAAATAATGAATGATGCTTATGACATGGTGGATGAAGGCGGACACTGCAACTTAGATATGGTGTCAGCCATTGTAAGTGAATATGTAGAAGAGAATGATAAGAGATTGCGTGAACTCATGCAGTTTGTCACCGAGCAGCAGAAAGCAGTATTGTATGCAATAAAAGAAGACGAGCCGGTTAAGGCCATAACCTCTGGCATGTTCACCAAGAAACACAGACTGAAATCTCCCAGCGCTACGCAGTCGGCAGTTAAGGCACTGCTGCGTTCTGACATAGTTACGCGAAAAGACGGACTATATAGTGTTTCCGACCCTTTACTTGACCTTTGGCTGGATAGGCAGATAAAAAAGTAGATTAACGAGAATTAGGCTATAAAAAGGATTTGTACTTGTTTTATTGAAAAAAAATGAGTAACTTTGCACTCACAATGCATAACTCACAACGCATAACTTAGAATTACTATGCTTGAAATAAAAAACTTACATGCCAAGGCTGGCGACAAGGAGATACTGAAGGGCGTGAACCTAACCATCAACGATGGCGAGATACATGCCTTGATGGGCACTAACGGTGCCGGTAAGTCAACACTCTCTAACGTGATAGTGGGTAATCCTGCTTACGAGGTCACAGAGGGCGAGATACTGTTTAACGGACAGGACCTGCTCTCTATGAGCGCCGACGAGCGCGCCAATGCCGGCATATTCATGTCGTTCCAGATGCCGGTGGAGATACCGGGAGTGTCAATGACCAACTTTATGAAGGCTGCCGTCAACGCCCGTCGCAAGGCACAGGGATTGGAGCCTATGAAGACCACTGACTTCATCAAGCTGATGAAGGAGAAGCGTCAGCTGGTGGAGATAGACCAAAAGCTGATGAGCCGTTCTGTAAACGAGGGCTTCTCCGGTGGCGAGAAGAAGCGCAACGAGATATTCCAGATGGCAATGCTGGAGCCTACCTTCTGCATACTCGACGAGACCGACTCCGGTCTTGACGTTGACGCCCTGCGCATCGTAGCCACAGGCTTCAACAAGCTGCGCACTGAGAAGACATCGGCAATAGTCATTACCCACTATCAGCGTCTGCTTGACTACATCAAGCCCGACATAGTGCATGTACTCATTGACGGCCGAATAGTAAAGACCGGCGGTCCTGACCTTGCACAGAAAATTGAGGACGAGGGCTTCGACTGGATAAAGGAGAGTTTGTAACCACTCCACGACCCCTCCCCTTAGTCCCCTCCCGAGGGAGGGGAAGGGATTACCATTACTGATTAAAAGAAAGGATTACAATATGCAACGCAAGGAAATAGTAAGCCAAATAAGTGATGCCATAAAAGGTGTGGCACCCACTGCTACAGCCATACTCTATGGTTCGGAGGCAAGAGGTGAGGCACGTCCAGACAGTGACATAGATGTCCTGATACTGCTTGACGGTGATCATATTGACTTGAAACGTGAGATGGCTGTTACAGATCCTTTGTGGCAGATTGAATGGAAAACAGGCATACCTATCTCACCGACGGTGATGCTTCGCAGCCAGTGGGAACAAATGCCATTCAAAACACCTTTCTATCTTAATGTAGTAAACGAGGGAAAAGAAATATGAAAGAGACACTTGACGAGGAAAGCCGCCAGAGCCTGATGAAGTATCGACTGGAAAGAGCGAACGAAACAATAGAAGAAGCAAGATTGCTTAATGAAAATGGACATTATAATACTGCTATCAACAGATTGTACTATGCCTGTTTCTATGCTGTGCAGGCTCTGTTACTGAAAAATGGTATAACCGCAACTACCCACGCAGGTGTAAAGACCATGCTTGGACTGCATTTTATCTCAAAAGGAATACTTGAGATAGAACACGGGAAGACCTTCAACACTCTTTTTGAGAAGCGACACAGCAGCGACTATGAAGCTTTCGCATACTGTGACAAGGCAATGGTGAATGAACTTACGCCCATGGCAATCGCCTTCATTGAGAGAATAAAAGAAATACTGGAATAAAAACTATTACCCTTTTACCATATACTTCCCCTCCCTCGGGAGGGGATTAATGGGAGGGGTTACGCTATGAACCAATATATAGAATTATACAACGAGATAAAGCCGGTGCTTGACAAACAGGCGAGCCCTGTGCTTAACGCTGAGCGCGAGAAGGCTATCAACGCTTTCACGCGACTGGGACTGCCCACAAGGCAGACGGAGCGCTACCGCTATACCGACGTGGAGGGTGCTTTCGCTCCCGACTACGGCGTTTCGCTGGCTCCGCTGGAACTGAAGAACATACCTTACGTGACCAGCATAAAGGATGCTGACGAGAAGGCGGCGAGATACTACAATACCGTGGTGGACAGCGCGGTGAACGCCGACGGCGAGCCTGTAGGCATAGACACGCTGAAGGGAGAGTATGAGGAGGACGCACTGACGGCTCTGAACACTGCGCTCGTAAACGATGCCATCGTGATACACCTGCCAAAGGGTACAAAGGCAAAGACTCCGATAAGGATAGAGAACATACTGTCGGGACAGCAGGACACCATGGCCATAAGACGCGTGCTGATAGTAATGGAGGAACTAAGTGAGGCAACCATCTTCCTCGTGGATCACGTAAAGGGTGAGGAAGAGCAGGAGAAGAGACCGTCATACCTCACGCTGCAGGTGGTGGAGGTGGTATGTAAGGATGGTGCACACCTCGACATGTATGAGTTGGAGGAGACAAACGAGCAGTGCCGCCACTTCAGCAATCTGTATGTAAAGGCAGGTCGCGACGCATCGGTGCGCCACAACAACATAACGATTTCCAACGGCATAACGCGTAACGGCATAGACATATATCTGCAAGGCAAAGGTGCAGAGGTAAAGCTCAACGGTGCGGTGATAGCTGACCGCCAGCAGCATGTGGACAACAACACGCTCATTGATCACCAGGTGCCACAGTGCCAGTCAGACGAGTTGTATAAGTACGTTCTCGACGATGAGGCAGTATGTGCCTTCGCTGGTAAGATAATGGTGCGTGAGGGTGCGCAGCAGACCTCTTCGCAGGAGACAAACAACAACATGGTGGCGAGCAACGATGCACGTATGTACACCCAGCCGATGCTTGAGATATACGCCGACGATGTGAAGTGCGCCCATGGTTCCACCGTAGGTGTTATGGATGATGCGGCACTTTTCTACATGCAGCAAAGGGGCATACCGGTGGATGTAGCTCGCACGCTGCTCAAGAATGCGTTTATCTCTCAGGTTATAGACGAGATGAAGTGGACTGCCTTCCGCGACCGCCTTCACATACTCGTGGACAAGCGTCTGTCGAAAGAGGAACGCTGCGGGACATGCAGGATTTGTAAATGATAATAGGTGATAATACATTTAAAACCGCCGTATGACAGTTTGCTTGTCATACGGCGGTTTTTAATTGCATAGTTATTGAAACTAAAACGAAGACTGATTTTTTTTGGATGGCATTCACCTTTTACATTAAAAAAGCATGTCAGCGAAATAATTTCCCAAAAGAGTGGTGGGAATCTTTGCAATCCCAAAATCAGTGGTCGTTTATTGTATGATGTGTGTCATTAATCATCCGCCAACACGAAGTCGAGTTGCTTCTTGTCGAGGTTGGCGCGTGCAACCTTGATGCGCAGTGGGTCGCCAAGCTGGTATTTGTTATGGCGACGGCGGCCTATGAGGCAGAAGTTACGCTCGTCAAACTCGTAGTAGTCATCCTTGAGGTCGCGTATGAGTATCATGCCTTCGCAGTGGTTCTCGTCAATCTCGGCGTAGATGCCGTAACTGGTGATGCCTGATATGTGTGCGTCGAACTCCTTGCCGATGAACTCGCTCATGTATTCCACCATCTTGTATTTTATTGAGTCGCGCTCAGCGTTTGCTGCTATCTGCTCCATGTCAGAAGAGTGCTCGCAGAGTTCCTCGTAATGGTCTTGGTTTGCAGAGCGTGCGCCTTCTTCATAGCGTGTGAGCAGTCGGTGAACCATCGTGTCGGGATAGCGGCGTATTGGCGATGTGAAGTGAGTGTAGTAGTCGAACGCCAGACCGAAGTGACCGATGTTGTGCGTAGAGTATTTCGCCTTCATCATGGCTTTCAGTGCCACCATCTCTATGGCTTTCTGCTCAGGACGTCCTTCCACGTCATCCATCAGGGCGTTGATGGCGCGTGCCGTGGCGCCCTTGGTGCTGGTGGACTTCATACGATGGCCGAACTTCACCACAAATTGCTTTAGCTGCTCCAGTTTCACAGGGTCAGGATTGTCGTGTATTCGGTAAGGCAGTGTCTTTGCCTTCTTGCCCTTTGGCACTTTGCCAATGAATTCTGCCACGGTGCGGTTGGCGAGTAGCATGAATTCCTCAATGAGTTTGTTGGCATCGAGTGAGCGCTTGAAGTAGCAGCCCGTAGGCTTGCCTGTCTCGTCAATGTCAAACTTCATTTCTTCGCGGTCAAAGCGCACTGAACCATTCTGGAATCTGCGTTCGCGCAGCTTCTTAGCCAGACTGTCCAACGTGAGCAAGCGCTCTGCGTTCTCATCCATCTTCTTCAAAGCCTCCATTCCCTTTGCTGTCACTGGCGATGTGTGGTCGCCGTCCTCTCCGCGCCATTTCCAACTCTCCTCTATCACCTTCTGTACTTCCTCGTATGCATAGCGACGGTCAGAGCGTATCACGGTGTGTACGATGCGATAACTCTTCACGTTTGCCTCTTTATCCATTGTGAATATCACGCTGTATGCCAGCTTGTCCTCGTCGGGGCGCAGTGAGCAGATATAGTTGCAAAGTCGTTCCGGCAGCATCGGGATGGTGCGGTCAACGAGGTAAACGCTCGTGGCACGCTTCTCTGCCTCCTTATCTATAATAGAACCCTCGGTGACGTAGTGTGACACGTCAGCAATGTGGACTCCGACCTCATATAATTGAGAATTGAAAGTTGAAATTTGAGAATTATGATTACCCTTGCTGGCTACATCTACAGAATCCGGAGTTTCATCAGTCTGTGCGTAATCGGAATTTTTAACTTTCAATTTTCCATTCTCAATTTTCCTTATTGACAGTGCATCGTCAAAATCCTTTGCGTCGCGCGGATCAATGGTGCAAGTGAAGACATCGCGGAAGTCTTCGCGGTTCTCCATATCTGCAGGTGTTATCTCGTCGCTAATCTTGTTTGCGGCGTCCTCCACCTCCTTCGGATACTTGTATGGCAGTCCATACTGCACCAATATGGTGTTCATCTCCACGTCATTGTTTCCGCGTTCGCCCAATACGTCTATCACCTCAGCTACTATGGTGCGGTGCTCCGCGTCGGGCCACTTCATCACTCGTATGACGGCACGCTCGTTGGTCTTACCGCCAAGCAGCTTGTCTTTCGGTATGAAGATGCCACACGGCATGGTATCCTGCGGAATGAGTGTGGCATAGTCGTCCTCAACCTGCAGTCGTCCCACGAACTGGTCTTTTTTCCTCTTTATAATCTCTGTCACCTGTGCCTCACGTATATGGCTCTTGCGTCGTGCCATCATGCAGAAGCGTACACGATCGCCTGTAAGTGCAAACATACTGTTGCGCTCAGCCACGAAGATAGGCTTGTCAGAACCATCAGGCGTGATAGAGTTCCTACCATTAGCCTTAGCCTGGAACGTACCTACCATCACCTGCGTGTTGTCGGCAAGTTTATACGAAGAGTCTGTGACACGGACGAGGAAATCGTCCCATGCCATTTCCTCAAGAATGTCTATGGCGAGCATTTTCAGAGGATGCGTATTGAGGTGCAGTTCCTTGAAAATGGTCTTGAATGATATGGTCTCCTCAGGTCTGGTGCGGAAAAAAGCCTCCAGCTTGTCCGCCAGCTGCGCCTTGTTCATGCGCTTGCCGCCTTTCTTTCCTTTACTTTTTGCCATATTGCTTAGAATTATTAAGTGTTTTATGATATTATGCCTTTAAAGCGTCAGTTGGGTAAAGGCTTACTCAGCCGGACTGAGCACCTTGCGGTAAGCCTCGTTGTCGGTCAGCAACCTTATGGCACGTTGCAGTTGCGGGTCGTAATCGAATGTGCACATTATGCCACCCTTCTGATAGTAGTATGCCGATACGATGCTTTGCTCCAACATGTGGCTTATTATGGCGCGGTTGTTGTCGAGTTCTCGTGTCAGGTTGTGCTTCAGTTTGGCCTTCAGTGCGTCAAACTCAGTCTTGGCATCATCGTAATAGCCCTCGAGCTTAGCCATTTGTACCAATTCGTCATACAGTTTGTTTGTCTCGCGGTCATATTTGAATCCGGCATCGATAACCCTCTGCTTGAAGTCTGCGTACTCGGCATCGGTTAGGCGGAACTCATCTGCCGGTGCGATGGTTGGATGTGATGCAATGTAGTCGGTAACGTAATACAGTGCCACCTCGGTAGAATCCAAGCCACCCTGACACAGGTAAGCTGCGATGTTAGGCAGAGAGTCAGGCTTCACTGTGATATCAGGCTTTATGCCGCCGCCATCGTGTACGATCCTGCCGTTGCGTGTCTTGAATACATGTGTCAGTGAGTCAGCTATGTTCTCACGGTATCCGCCGCCGGTATGCCTGTAGTTTATGGCCTGTATGCACCTGCCGCTCGGTATGTGGTATTTAGACACCGTGACCTTCAGCGAAGCATCATGAGGTAGTTCCACGGGCTGCTGTACCAGTCCCTTGCCGAATGTGCGGGTGCCCATTATGACGGCACGGTCAAGGTCTTGCAGCGAACCGCTTGTGATTTCGCTTGCCGATGCAGTGTTACCGTTCACCAGTACGACTATCGGCATTATAGTGTCAAGAGGCTCAGAGTCAGTTTTGTATTCACGGTTGGAGCGCTTTATCTTACCCTTTGTGGTAACAAGCGTCACGCCCTTAGGCACGAACATGTTTACTATCTTTATAGCCTCGCTGAGAGAACCTCCACCATTTCCGCGCAGGTCAAACACAAGACTTGTCATACCCTGCTGTCGCATTTCCACGAGAGCACGTCGCACGTCGCGGGCACAGTTGTCGGTAAACTGTGAAAGCATCAGGTATCCTATCTTCTCATTGCTCTGCAGAGAGTCGGGAGTCTTCAGCATTCCATAGTAAGGCACGCATGGCATTTGTATGGCTTGCCTTGTAATCTTGAAGTTCAGTATCTCGCCTTCGGTATCGTCGTTATACTTTGACTTCTCATTCTTCTTCTTGTCTGCGGCAGGGTTTGTCAAGGCGTATGTAGGGGTAGGCCTCTTCACTGTAAGTTTGAAGGTAGTGCCAGGCTCTCCCCTGAGATGGCTGCTGACGTATGACACGGTCTTGCCCACCATGACAGAGTCGTCAATGGCAAGTATTATATCGCCCTTCTTCAGTCCGGCAGTGGCAGCAGGCATATTCTCGTAAGGCTCATCCACTATTACGCGGTCAGTCTTCATGTTATGCTTTATCAGAGCCCCGATACCGGCATACTTACCAGTCAGCATGGTCTTGAGGTTCTTGACCTCCTCAGGTGGGTAATACTCCGTGTATGGATCAAGCGAACGCAGCATGGCATCGATAGCTTCGCCTACGGTAACGTCAGCATCAAGCGTATCCACATACATCATGTCAAGATGCTTGTATATGGATGAGAAAATCTCAAGGTTGCGTGCCACGGCATATGCGTCATTCTTCTTGACTTCGTCCTTCTTTTCGTTCTTGGCAATTGCCGTCATGCAGATTGCAGCCAGCAGTACTATGAACAATGTGTTTATTCTTTTCATTATATGTAATATGTCAGTTTACGTGTTTTTTTATGTTGATGTATTAGTGCAAAAGTACTCATTTTCCTTGAAACTCCCACCGTTTTACCTTAAAATTTGCATTAATTCAAGAAATTTTCATCTAATTTGAAAAAAAAATGCTTAAAAGTTTGGTGGTTTCAAAAAAACATAGTACCTTTGCACTCGCAATTCGGAAATCACGCTTCCCAATGGTTGAAATCCAGTTGCCTTGTTCCTTGTGAGCAAGTTCTTGCTTCCTTAGCTCAGTTGGTT
>DGHL01000109.1:0-1488 GCA_002392645.1 Prevotellaceae bacterium UBA3849 | reverse complement strand
TTCAAGCCCAAGAGGGAGCGCTTAAAAGGTGGTTACGAATTTCGTAACCACCTTTTTTTATTTACCCACCTTATATATATTATATCCATCCCTTTCTCCAACGCTACAATACATTCTATCCACCCAAATGTTTAACAAACCATCCATACTCACCATTACGGGCTCAGACTCTACTGGCGGAGCCGGTGTGCAGGCAGACATCAAGACCATCACGGCAATGGGTGTCAATGCCTTTGCGGTGATAACATCGGTGACGGTGCAAGACTCTTCAGGAATATCGTGTATATATGACCTGCCCGAGAAACTTGTGGTGGGACAGGCAAAGATTGTCATAGAAGACATCCGGCTGAAGGCTGTAAAGGTGGGGATGGTGCGAGATATCGATACCATAGTGGCGCTTAGTAGGGAAGTGGTGGCACTGCGTAATATAGTGCTTGCGCCAGGTATAGTATCGTCGAGCGGAGTGAGGCTGCTGTCAGACAATGCGCTGCGAATGTGGGAGCACCATCTGCTGCCATTGGCAAAGCTGCTTGTGCTGAGATGCGATGAGGCAGAGGTGCTGCTCGGCATCAGCATAACCACAAACATGGAGATGGAGAAAGCCGCGAAGATGCTCGTAAGGAAAGGAGCCGATGCAGTGTTGCTGCGAATGTCACACCATGTGGAGGGAATGCTCACCTCGATGCTCTACGAGAATGGCACGTCACGTTTCTTCTCCACCCAAAACGTAGAGGGATGGCAACGCCACGGCATCAGTGGAGCATTGTCCACCGCCATTGCGGTAAGGCTTGCGATGGGCGACAGCACCGCCACTGCCGTAAGTCTGGCACATGAGTACATGCACAGCCAGGTGGTATATTCCATACAGCCGTCGCAGTCGCTCATGCCAAGCAAGGCATATCGTCCTGCCGACCTATATAACCAGTTCATGTCCTTGATAGCCGACCACCATTGTGAGGCACACGATGTCACGTTCTATGCCGACCGTATGGCTATAACCCCCCGGTATCTCTATGATGTCACCGACAAGGCAGTGGGAAAGTCGCCGAAACTCGTAATATCAGAATACATAGTGCAGGAAGCGCGAAAGATGCTCGAGACGTCACGCATGACGGTGCAGGAAATCTCCGTATCGCTCGGCTTCTCATCGCAAGCCATGTTCTGTCGCTTCTTTGCACAGCATACAGGCAAGTCGCCCAGCGAATACCGCAAGCAGGCCTTATAGGTGGGTTCTAAAAATTCCCACGAGTTAAATTAGTTAATTACATGAATAACATTATGTCATATTTTTGTTTTCTTTCAGTACAAACTGTTAGCTTCCGCGGTCACATAGCCCGCTATGCTTCCTTATCAGCTAACATTTTGCCCTTGAAACAAATTCAAAAATCTGACAGTGGGAATTATTAGAACCCACCTTTACCGTATTCACACAACTACATAAAAAAGCGAAGATACAAGAATAGAAAGTTTATCCATGCATCTTCGCTG
>DGHL01000043.1 GCA_002392645.1 Prevotellaceae bacterium UBA3849 | reverse complement strand
TTGAGCGGCGGTCGCCATATCCTTCGCCGAGGTGCTCACCGTTAAGGTAGCGCACGTCGGTAATCTCACCCTTCTCACCATGAAACAGTGCATTGAGGAAACTGATGAGCAAGTCCTTGTTCATCTCAGTACCGAACAGTTTCTTGAAACCGAAATCGGTATAAGGGTTTATGTAGCGTTCGTTATTATCCATATAGTCGCTTGTGGTTTGTTCCGTTTGCAAAGTTACAAAAACTTTCTTGAAACCACAAAATTTTAATTGAAAAATTAAAAGATTGAAAAGTTGAAGCACCCTTCAATCCTTCCGCTCGGCGCTTGCGACGCTTTCTTGCGCTCCATAGGTGCTCAGGCACTTCGTGGAGGTCTTGCAAAGAATTCTTCATTTTTTTTGTTCCGTTTTTCCGCTCCTAAGAAAACTCATTTCTGAGCGGGTTTTTCGCCCTCGGTGGACAAACTCCCGTAAAAGGGGTGCAATGCGACAGCGGGGCTGTAAACCGCCTTTACGGCGATGGGTATTTTTCGAAAAACCGACAAGACTACGAAAAAGGCATATTTTACCGCTGTTTATAAGGTAAAACATGCCTTTTTACGTTGTAAAAGCATAGCTTTTGCAGTGTAAAACGATACCTTTTACGCTCTAAAACGATAGCTTTTACTTTGTAATTTGATAGCTTTTACTGCAAATTAAGAAAACTTTACATTTCAAACATTGTTCGATTTTTCCGATTAGGGCCCCTGTCCAAAGCCCCTCCCTACCCCAAGCCCCTCCCTACCCTCCCCGTGGGGGAGGAAGAAAGTTACCTTCTATTCTTCAATCCTTCAATTTTGCCTAACTTTGCAACAAACTTGCACTTGCTGGTTGACTCTATATTATTAGAACCCACCTAAATTAATTTCCAGAAAAACAGGCAAATATTTTGCCGATTAAGAAAAAAACATTAACTTTGCACCCCAAAAGTAATGCAACTGCGTAACAAACCGGCAGCAGATGAAAGAACGCAAACGACATATATATGCATGGATATTATTGGCAGTGTTTGTGCCAATGCTTATCCTGTCGTCGCTTCACGTTCACCACGGAAGCCTGACGGCCGAGGAGGAGTGTGCCGAGTGTTTGCATCATCATTGCAGCGGACACATCACGCAGGGTGCCGACACCATTCACCACTGCGTATTGTGTCAGTTCCTAAGCATCACTTTCTACGCTGCTGCCATTGCAGCAGTGATATTCTACTGTCATACTGCAAAGACAACCTACGCCCGTCAGCAATGCAACCTGTGCCTTGCCTGCCGAGGCTTCATCAGTCTCAGGGCACCTCCGTTTGTTTGATTTCTGATGGAAGGCTGCGCTTTCCACACCAATGCTTTCCACATCATTTGAAAAGCATAAGGTGGGTCCTATCCGTTCCCACTGCAACTGAAATCAAACAAGCAACAAATACTTTTATATGACAAGAAAAATTACTGCTGCGGCGCTGATAGCGTGCGCAGTCATTTGCCGTGCGGCAACGATTAATGATACCACCCTCGATAATTCAGGCATTAACAACCACGACCACAGCGCATGCGTGGACGACAGCATAAACCCACAGAAAGAAGCCATACTGAGCGAGATAACGGTACAGGGACTTACCGGCACTCAGCGCATCAAGGATGCCTCATCGCCTTTTACGGTGATAGCACCAAAGCAACTGCGCGACATGAGTGGCACGAACATAGTTGATGTAATAAGCCGCACACCCGGACTGGCACAGATAAGTACCGGAACGGGCATTGCAAAACCTGTGATAAGAGGCTTGGGATTTAACCGAGTGGTAGTGGTAGAGCAAGGCATCAGGCAGGAAGGCCAGCAGTGGGGCGACGAACACGGACTGGAGGTTGACGGCGAGGGCGTTCACTCTGTAGAGATACTGAAAGGTCCTGCCTCACTGATGTATGGCAGCGACGCCATTGCCGGTGTAATGATACTGCACCCTGAACATAGTCTGCCGGAGAACACCATGCAGGTAAAGACCGGCGGAGAATACCAGTCGAACACCAACCTGGGCAAATACCTGCTGGGCTTCGCCGGCAACGCAGCGGCAGGAAAGACAACAAACCTGCTGTGGAACTGGCACTATACGGGCAAGTCGGCACAGGATTATGAAAACAGACATGACGGGAAAGTGGGCAACTCATGGTTTTACGAACACAGCCTGCAGGGCATGCTCGGAATAGAAGGCAAGTGGGGACACAGCATGATGCGCCTGTCAAACGTGAATTTCAAGCCGGGTATCGTTGGAGAAGAAGATGCCTACCAGCGCGTGATACATACTAAAGTGGTAAACAATAGCCTGTGGAACATCGGCAAGGGAAGACTGAAGACCATCATCGGCTACCAGCGTAACTTCCGCAGGGAATATGAAGAGGACGAGGTGGCGCTGGCAATGAAGCTGCATACCGTAAACTATGACGTGAAATATGACTTCGCACCGCTGTGGGAAGGCATGCGCATGAGTTACGGCATCGGCGGCATGTGGCAGCAGAATGTAAACGAAGGAGAGGAAACTCTTATTCCGAACTATAAGCTTTTCGACTTCGGAACGTTCCTTACAGCCACCCAGCAGCTGAACAAATGGCATCTGTCTGGTGGCATAAGGTTTGACAACCGAAACTTGTCAGAACTTGACCGCGAGGGAACACGACTGCCTGGCAAGAGCCTGTCGGCAGTGACGGGAAGCATAGGCGCCGTATATAACATAAACGAACGCATGAACATACGTCTGAACACGGCACGAGGATTCCGCGCACCGACCGTCAGCGAGATGTATTCTGACGGCGTGCATGAGGGAAGCGTGCAGTATGAGATAGGCAACACGTCACTGAACCCTGAACATAGTTGGCAGACCGACCTCGGCTTTGACTACACTTCACACATATTCAGCATACAGGCTTCGCTGTTCTATAACCGCATAGACAACTACATCTTCCTTACACGCCTCGCCGACGTGGTGACCGACGGATACGACACATACCAGTACGTACAAGGAGATGCCTCGCTGGCAGGCGGCGAACTGTCAGTTGACGTGCATCCTACGCAGGCACTTCACATCCAGAACTCATTCTGTTTCGTAAGCGGAAGAAAACTTCACAACAGCAACGACGATGACCGTTGGCTGCCAATGATGCCACCTGCACGATGGAACTGTGACATCAGATATAACTTCAAGGATTTTGCAGGCGGACTGTGTCGCAGGTCTTTCATCTGCGCCAACATGGAATACAACCTCAGACAAAATCATTATTATGCAGTTGATGATACGGAAACGGCTACACCTGACTATGCCCTGTTCAATCTGTCGGCAGGAATGGACCTGCACTTGTTCGGACATAACTGCATAGAACTGTCTGTATGTTGCCAGAACCTGTTCAACAAGGTTTACCAAAGTCACCTCAGCCGCCTGAAGTATGTCGATACCCCTGACGGGCATGGCTATCACGCCATGGGACGAAACTTCTGCATAAAGGCATATATGCCTATAGACATACACTTCTAAGAATCTTAGCCACGCCGTCATTGTCAACCGTATCGGTTACGATGTCGGCGTGTTTCTTTACCTCGTCAGAGGCATTGCCCATGGCTACGCCTATGGCAGCATGCTCCAGCATGGCGATGTCGTTGCCGCCATCACCGAAGGCCATCGTCTCAGAAAGGTCTATGCCGTAGTATCCGCATATCTTGTCTATGCCGGTAGCCTTGCTCGTACCCTTGGCTATACAGTCGGCAAAGAGCGGATGCCAACGGTTTGCATCACAGCCTTTCAGCACGTCCTGCATGATGCGCGGCTCCTGCTCCTCGTTGAAGAATGCAATGATCTGCATGACGTCAAGGTCAAGTGCATCGTGAATATCAGACACAGGAGGAAGTTTTATATCAAGCAACTTGAATATTTCTTGCAGCGCAGGCATATTGGCATCTACGTTACATACCACAGCCTTGTCATTACACGCAAAGGCTATTGGCATCGGATGCGCCTCGCTGTCGGCTATAATGCGGCGTATGTCGTCCTTCGGTACGGGATTGCTGTATATCTCCACCCCGTCAGACGTGGTGCAGTAGGCTCCGGTGACCGACATGATGCCGTCATACTCCAGTCCGTCAAGATTGTTGATGAACGGAAGAGGTCTGCCCGTCGCTATGAAAACCTTTATACCTTTTTGCCTTACCTCACGTATGGCGTCAAGGGTTGACTGCGGTATTTTGTGAGTCTTGAACGATACCAACGTACCGTCAATGTCTAAGAATATAGCTTTTGTCATTGTGTTCACGGAATGTTTTAAAATGCAAAATTACACAAAAAATCCCAATTTCATATATAATTACTTGCTCATTAGTGAAAAAAGTAGTAATTTTGCAGCGATTTTATGCGAACTCGTGCTACTATCATATTTATGCTCTTCGCTATAATGATTGTTATGGCGAACAATTTTTTGCAACCGTCAGTGACTGCTGGTAGCAAAGCTGCCGGCGTTGACTCGTTGGAGGCTGACACCGTTGCACCATCAACAGACAGTTTACGGTCACATAAAATTATCACCGTGGATTCTCTGGAGCTTGACTCTCTTCATCTCGCCATTCTGGCACACAACAAAGCCGTGGATGACTCACTGCGTGCTGACTCTATAAACAGACAGAAGAAAAACGGCATCGATGCCCCAGTGCAATATACCGCAAAGGACTCTCTCGTATATTATGCTGACTCAAAGAAAGCTTTCCTCTTTGGTTCCTCAAACGTAAAGTATGAGAACATGGACCTCACGGCGGAACACATTGACATGAAGATGGACAGCAGCCTGGTGCATGCCACCGGTGCCATGGACACAGCTAAGAAAGAAAAGTTCGGTACGCCTATATTCGTCATGGGTAGTGACAAATACGAGACGGACACAATGTCGTTTAACTTCAAGACAAAGAAAGGACTGATACTCAACACCTACACAGAACAACAGGATGGTTTCCTGTTTGCTGAGCGTTCGAAGCGCGACAAGGATGGTACTTTCTATCTTGCTCACGGAAAATACACCACTTGCGACGAAGAGCACCCAGACTTCTATTTTGCATTGTCAAGAGCAAAGGTCAGACCTGGCAAGGAAGTAATATTCGGTCCCGCATACCTCGTAGTACAAGACGTACCGCTGCCATTTGCCATACCTTACGGATTCTTCCCATTTACGAAAAGCTACAGTAGCGGTTTCATTATGCCAACATACGGTGATGAATCCGAACGTGGATTCTACCTACGTGACGGTGGCTACTATTTCGCAATAAGCGACAAGATGGACCTGAAACTGCTCGGCGAGATTTATACGAAAGGTTCATGGGGCATTTCCGCCGCATCGAACTACAAGATACGATATAAATATTCCGGTCAATTCTACTTCTCATACCAGGACTCTCGTTCTGGCGAAAAGGGCTTCCCTGACTATACAAAGACGACTAGCTTCAAACTGCAATGGACACACATGCAAGACAGCAAGGCTAATCCGTACCACTCACTTAGGGCAAGCGTAAACTACACCACGCAAAACTACGAGTCAAACAACCTGACATCGCTTTACAATCCTGTGACGCGATCTCAGGCTACACGTGCGTCTTCCGTATCATGGAGTACAAAGTTCTCTAACATAGGACTGACCTTAGGCATGTCGGGCAACGTTACGCAGAACATGCGCGACTCTTCTGTTTCCGTAAAGTTACCTGACCTCACCATTAACCTGGCACGCGTGTATCCTTTCAGACGAAAGAAACAGGTAGGCAAGGAACGATGGTATGAGAAAGTGTATTTCAGCTACACGGGAAGCCTGTCGAACTCTATCAATACGAAAGAGGACCAACTACTGAAATCAAACCTGATAAAAGACTGGCGCAATGGCATGCAACACTCTATACCTATAGGTGCGACATTCAGCGTGCTTAAATATATCAACGTGACTCCGTCGATAAGTTTCACCGATCGAATGTACACAGACAAGACCATGAAGTCATGGGATGTGGAGAACCAGAAAGAAGTAAACGATACAGTATATGGTTTCTACAACGTATATAACTGGTCAACAAGCATAGACCTCAACACCACCCTGTATGGATTCTACATACCAAGCAGGAAATTGTTTGGAGATAAGATACAAGCCATAAGACATACAGTAAAGCCAAGGGTCTCATTCTCGTATGCACCAGACTTCAGCGCATCAAGCTATGGTTTCTATGACACTTACGTAAAGACCGATGCCAACGGAAACGTCAGCACCGTGGAATACTCTCCGTTTGCAAACGGACTGTATGGCACAGCACCGTCGCAGGCAAGCGGAAGCATACGATTCGCACTTGACAATAACATCGAGATGAAAGTCAAGACGAAGAATGACTCTATCAAGAAAATCAGCATCATCGACCAACTCGGTATGAGCATGTCGTACAACATGGCGGCAAAGGTACGCCCATGGAGTAACCTGAACATGAATATACGACTGAAATGGTGGAAGAACTACACATTCTCTATGAATGCGACATTCGCCACATACGCATACGAACTCGACGAGAACGGCAAGCCGTACATAGGCACACACACTGAATATAGTAAAGGTAGATTCGGACGTTTCCAGGGATTCTCTCAGAATTTCTCTTACACACTGACGCCTGACAAACTGAAGAAGCTGTTCGGACGCGATAAAGACAAGAACAAAAAGAAGGACGACGAAGGTGAGATAATAGAAGACACCGGCGCCGAAACCAATGTTGACCCGATACTGCAGAATGGCAGAAACGGTGCAACGAAACAAAATGCCGGTATGGCAGAAACCGATGAGGATGGATACCTGAAGTTCTCCATGCCATGGAGCCTGTCTATCAGCTACGGCATAAGCATGAGAGAGAATACAAGCGGTACATTCAATAAAAAAACTATGCGCTATCCGTATAAGTTCACTCAGAACCTTAACTTCTCGGGCAACATCAGGTTGTCTGACGGATGGAACATAAGTTTCGTGTCAGGATATGATTTTGACTATCACAAACTGACGATGACAACTGCGTCACTCGGACGTGACCTGCACTGCTTCTCGATGTCATGTTCTGTAGTGCTTACGCCTTACACATCATATAACTTTTCGTTCAGATGTAATGCAGCAACACTTACCGACGCACTCAAATACGATAAGCGTTCAAGCTACAGCAACAGCGTGAAATGGTATTAAGACGTATTCAAAACGAATTCAGAAATTCCGTACAAGAATCTTTTTTTTTCTTGCGAAAACTTGTATAAATAAATAAAAAGTATTAACTTTGCACACGATGACGTCTGTATATGACGTCTATACACCTAATATAATATAATAAGGTATATAACTAATTTAACGTCTAACATAACAACAATCAAATCAACAATGAGGAAACTACTGACCATTCTTTGTCTTTTGACAATTGCAGTGAGTTCTTTCGCAAAAGCCTACAAAGTAGACGAACTACCCGTTAAAACAGAGTATATGGATTCCACAGATTTCTCTGCCGTATGTAACCCTGACGGTGTATTGTCAGAGCAAGAGGTGGCTGCAATAAACCAAAGACTGTGGAAACTTAAATCAACCATGGACGTACAGGGACTGGTTATTGCCGTTAAGGAGTCAGACCCAGTGGATGGCTATGACTTCGCCATGCAGGCTGCACGTAAATTCGGTGTAGGAGGAAAGAACAACCTCGGTTTCGTTGTATTCCTATCAACTGTATCACGTAAATACTATATACTTACCGGTACAGGCATGGAGAAATTCCTTACCGATGCAGAAGCATCTGACATAGGCAGACACATCATGGTTCCGCTGCTGAAAAACGGTCAGTGGGGTGCTGCCATGATGAAAGGCGTTGCAGCCATAGACGATATATGCAACGGCGAAATCACACCTGCAGAGATAGCACAGATGGACAAAGCTACAGAGATGACCCAGCAGCCTGAGGCTGATGATGGTTCATTCTGGCTCGGTTTGCTTGCCTTCGGTGGTGCCGTAGGCGGCGGTGTAGCATACTGGCGCAAGAAAGACAAGAAGGCACGCACATGCCCTAAGTGTCAGAAGGAAGGTGCACTCAACCACGTATTCCGCAATGTCAGCTACCTTGCAGATGACACGACACCAGAAAGCATTGCTGCAGACAAGCAGAGAAAACTATTGAATGACGCTGAAGCTGCAAAGATTACCCAACTGATGAATCAGGTAAAGGCTGCGCAGGAGAATGTGAAGGGAAGCAGTGCACAGTCAGGCATGTCTATGCTCAGCGACTACGAAGAAAAGAAAGAACTTCGAGCATACGAAGCAGCAGCAGGAGCAGAGCATAGAAGCGAAGACGAGTATGACGACATGAAGCCTGCAAGAAAAGTCCTCGTAAGGGAATATTGTCAATGTTCGGAGTGCGGAGCCCTGACCGAGGAGAAGAAGGTTTCCACCGACAAGACATTCCGCACAGGCTCGTTCAATGGATTCGGTCCTCTGCAATGGGGAGCCGTAATAGCAGCAGCAACAGTTGCAGCAAACGCTCCTTCTATCGGCGGCAGCAGCTTCGGAAGCGGTCGTTCGTTCGGCGGTGGCGGTAGCTCTAGGCACTCAAGCAGTACCTTCGGCGGCGGCAAGTTCGGTGGCGGCGGTGCAGGCGGAAGCTTCTGATATGCAAAGCACAGACAACTCAACAGAGCAATAATAGCTCTATATCACATTGAATTTTATAATTATCCTAATTACAAATTAATCAAACAATTAAAAGATTATGTCTAAAAAAACATGGATTATCATAGCCGTAGTGGCTGTATTATTCTTCTGGATTAAGGGAGCATACAATGGTCTCGTAGAACAGGATGAGAATGTAAGTCTCGCATGGAGTAAGGTTGAGACACAGTACCAGCGTCGTAACGACCTCATCATGAACATGGTGAAGATTGCAGAGCGCTATGCAAAGCAGGAGAAGGGCACATTGACAGCTGTCATCGAGGCACGTTCAAAGGCTACCTCTATACAGCTCAGCTCTGACGACCTCACAGAGGAGAACATGGCTAAGTTCCAGGAGGCACAGTCACAGCTCTCTGGTTCACTCTCACGCCTCATGGCTGTAAGCGAGAACTATCCAGAGTTGAAGGCTAACGAGAACTACACCAAGATAATGGACCAGTTGGAGGGTACCGAGAACCGCATCGCAGAGGCTCGTAACCAGTTCAACGACACTGTTAAGCCATATAACCTCGCCGTTCGTAAATTCCCTAACACAATCTTCGCTGGAATCTTTGGTTTCAAGACCAAGGCAGAGTTCAAGTCTGAGGCTGGTGCAGAGAAGGGCGTGAACGTTGGCGATGCAATGGATTCACTTGACAAGGAGTAAAGAAAAAGAAAGAAAGAAAAAAAGCATGGAACTAATAGCATCGTTTGCCGTTGACCACACCAACCTTAAACCCGGCATATATGTGTCAAGGCGTGATAACGTTGGCGGTGAAGACGTAACCACATACGACATACGCATGACGGCTCCTAACCAAGAACCCGCGCTTGCGCCTGCCGCTATACATACCATTGAGCATCTTGTAGCAACATACCTACGTAACGATGCTGAATGGAAGGACTACATCATCTATTGGGGACCTATGGGATGCCTCACTGGCAACTACCTCATAATGAAGGGTAGCCATGAGCCCGAAACAATCAGACAACTGATGTTACGCGCTTTCCAATACGTAGTGGATTATAACGACGAAGTACCGGGAACTACGCCTGCTACCTGCGGAAACTGCCTGATGCACGACCTACCTATGGCAAAGTATGAGGCAAAACGCTATGTAGAACGTCTGAAGAATCAGTTCTGCTCAGTCTATCCAGGAGTAGAACGTCCAAAAGACATACACGGCAAGCAATTCTTTGATGCATAGAGTTCCAAGGCCTGAAATGACATATAATATGAAATGAACATGAAAAGTGGGTGTCAATCACTCACTTTTCATGTTTTTATTTGGCTATTAGAAAAAAAATAAGTAACTTTGCATCTAATATAAAAAACTAACATTCATAACTTAAGGCTCAGAAGCAAAAAACTGAGCAAGAACTTGCAAACAACAATGTTAAGAATAGCTGTTCAGTCAAAAGGTCGTCTGTATGAAGACACCATGAATCTCCTTAAGGAGACAGGAATCAAAATTAATAGCGCACGCCGCACATTGCTCGTGCAGTCAAGCAACTTCCCATTGGAGGTTCTATATCTTCGTGACGACGATATACCAGAGTGCGTAGCAAGCGGTGTAGCAGACATCGGCATTGTAGGCGAAAACGAGTTCGTTGAGCGTGGCGAGGACGCCAACATCGTAAAGCGTCTTGGTTTCTCAAAGTGCCGCATCTCACTGGCTATACCAGAGGCAGTGGATTACAAAGACGTAAAGTGGTTTGATGGTAAGAAGATTGCCACATCCTACCCTAACATACTTAAGAAGTTCGCTGATGAGCAAGGCATTAACATTGATATCCATGTAATTCAGGGTTCTGTAGAGATTGCTCCTGGCATAGGACTCTCAGATGGTATTTTCGATATCGTATCGTCAGGCTCTACACTTGTCAGCAACAAACTGCGCGAGGTGGAAGTGGTAATGAAGAGTGAAGCACTGCTGATTGGCAACAAAGAACTTACCGCTGAGAAGCAAGCAATACTTGATGAGTTCCTCTTCCGTATCAAATCAGTGTTGGTAGCAGAAGACAAGAAGTATGTACTGATGAATGCCCCTTCCGACAAGGTCAAGGAGATATGTAACATACTGCCAGGCATCAAGTCTCCTACAATACTGCCATTGGCAACAGAAGGATGGACTTCTATCCATGCCGTCATTGACCAAAAGCATTTCTGGGAAATCGTAGGACAGCTGAAGGCTGCCGGCGCAGAAGGCATCCTTGTGCTACCTATTGAGAAGATGATATTATAATATACACCTTCTTCTTAAATCACTCTTGCTACATAGCAAGCACAACTTGCGAAAGTTGAATTATTAATTATTTACCCGATAATTATTAATTATCAAGGAATGAACATCATTAAATTTCCAAATAAAAAGGATTATGCCGCAATCTGCGAACGTCCACACCTTGACGTTTCACAGTTAAATGCTACCGTTGCCCAAGTTCTTGCAGACATAAAGGCAAAGGGAGACAAGGCTGTGTTTGAGTATGAGGAGAAATTCGACAAAGTAAAGCTCACAAGTCTTTGCGTAACACCAGCAGAGATGCAGGAGGCAGAGCAACTTGTGTCTAAGGAACTTATGGATGCCCTTGTACTGGCTCACAAGAACATTGCAGCTTTCCACGAATCACAGAAATTCAATGGTGAGAAAGTGGAAACCGCTCCCGGAGTAGTTTGCTGGCAGAAGAGTGTTGCAATAGAGAAGGTTGGCCTATACATACCTGGTGGCACCGCACCATTGTTCTCTACCGTACTAATGCTCGCTACGCCTGCAAAGATAGCTGGCTGTAAGGAGATTGTACTCTGCACCCCTCCTAACAAGGAAGGCAAAGTTAATCCTGCTATATTGATGGCGGCAAAGGTAGCCGGAGTCAGCAAGATTTTCAAAGCCGGCGGCGTACAAGCCATCGGCGCTATGGCATACGGCACAGAGTCTGTACCTAAGGTTTACAAGATATTCGGCCCTGGCAACCAATACGTCATGGCAGCCAAGCAACAGGTATCACTGCACGATGTCGCAATCGATATGCCTGCCGGTCCATCCGAAGTATGCGTAATAGCAGACGAGACCAGCAATCCTTCATTCGTAGCCGCAGACCTGTTGTCACAGGCAGAACACGGCATTGACTCTCAGGTTATCCTTATAAGCACATCTGAGGATATGCTAAATAAGGTGACAGCAGAGACAGAGCGCCAACTTGCTTTATTGCCACGACATGAGATTGCAGAGAAATCACTTAACAACTCAAAGTACGTATTGGTTAAGGACAAAGAGGAAGCAATGGAACTTTCTAACACCTACGCACCAGAGCACCTTATAATAGCCACATCAGACTATGCTGATTTGGCAGAAAAGGTAATCAATGCCGGCAGTGTGTTCCTTGGCAACTACGCCTGTGAGTCTGCCGGTGACTATGCCTCTGGCACCAACCATACGCTGCCAACTCACGGATACGCATTGGCATACAACGGAGTAAACCTTGACAGCTATAACCGTAAGGTGACATTCCAGCATCTTACCGAACAAGGAGTAAACTCTATTGGCAATGCCGTAGTATGCATGGCAGAAAACGAGATGCTTGAAGCACACGCAAACGCCATGCGCCTGAGAGTAAAGGCTGTCAGCAAAAACTGATAACCTTCTCGAAAATATACACGTACAGAAGTAAAAACACAAACTTCAATAGATGACAAAGGACGAGCTTTTAGAACTCGTAAGAAACGAAAATAGTGAGATGACACTTCGCCAGAAGCTTCATCTCACTATTATGTTGTCTATCCCCGCCATCATAGCACAGCTCTCGTTTATCGCAATGCAAATGATCGACGCTGCCATGTTAGGTCATCTCTCCACCGATGAAGCCGCCTCCGTAGGACTCGTTTCCACGACTATATGGCTGTTCGGTGGTCTTTCCTCTGCCTTCGCATCCGGTTTCGCCGTACAAGTAGCCCACCGTGTAGGTGCTGGCGATGATGTCGGAGCACGCAGTGTAATACGTCAGGGCTTATTCTCCGGTTTTATCTATGCACTGATATTATCACTTATCGGCATAAGCATATCCCCCTACCTACCCCACTGGCTAGGTGCATCTGAACATATATGTAAGAATGCCACCGAATATTTTGCCATCTTCTCATGCGCCATACCACTGATCGTACTTAACAGCATTGCCGCCGGCAGCCTTAGATGTTCCGGTAACATCAAGCAACCCAGTATGCTGATGGTAATGATGTGCACCCTTGATGTAGTATTCAACTACTTGTTTATTTTCAAACTCGGACTAGGAACGAAAGGCGCAGCATACGGCACCGCCATGGCATATCTCATTACAATGATATGCATGGTATATGTGCTTGCAATGAAAGACAAGACGCTGAACTTCATACAAGACAAGAAACTTGACTTCCTCCCCAAACACAAAATACTTAAGAAGACGGCACGCATAGGATGTCCTATCGGCTTGGAACGTGGAGTAATGTGTACCGCACAGATTGCCATAAGTTCAATCATAGCCCCACTCGGTACCGTAGCCATAACGGCAAACACTTTCGGAATAAACCTGGAGAGTCTGTGCTACATGCCTGGCTACGGCATAGCAGAAGCTGCTACTACACTCGTCGGTCAAAGCAAGGGTGCCTCAAAACGTAACCTGATGCATAACTTTGCGTGGATATGTATGTTCATGGGTATGGGAATCATGACTATTATGGGAGCATTGATGTGGCTACTAGCGCCTGAGATGTTCTCACTGATAACCCCCGACCACGAAGTCATAGCCCTTGGCTCTGAAGTACTGCGTATTGAGGCATGGGCAGAACCGTTCTTTGCTGCATCAATCATCGCCACGTCAGTATTTGTGGGAGCCGGTAAGACACTAATCCCATCACTGATGAACCTTTGCAGTATTTGGGTTGTACGTGTATCCCTTACACTGCTGCTCGTTCCTACCATGGGACTAAAAGGTGTATGGATTGCGATGGCTATCGAATTAACCTGTCGCGGTATAATATTCATAGCACGACTATGCACCCGTAGCTGGAGTGCGATAAAAGATCGCAGCGGAATGACAAAAGATGAGATACGCAGCACAAAATAAACTATAAACTGCGAAACTAAATCGCGAACTAAACAGTAAACTATAAACTGCGAAACTCAACAGTAAACTATAAACTGTAAATAAAACTAAATCCTAAACTTTACCTCCTTAAACTCATATGATGACAACGTGCCGTCACTACGTCTTAGTGTCATCATACCATTAGGAGCTACAGAATGTAGCCGAGCCTCAAACACGCCCTCCGCATCCTCATATTCATACATACCATTACCACGATACAGATACGCATGATAGAGCGACACTACAGAATCAACGTTGCCATGCTCAAGCATTTCCCTGTAGTATTCAAAATGCAACAGTATGCTTCGCAGCAACTCATCCGCATCATGCTCTTTGCCTGTTATCTGCACTAACGACACTGGATTAGGAGCATTACTACGAAACTCCCTTTGGTTAATGTTTATGCCAGTACCTATCACCATATCCTGAATCTGCCAACCTTGCAGATTCACATCTATGCGCGTACCCGACAGTTTCTTGTCTCCATAATATATATCATTGGGCCATTTTATTGTAAGCGAATCACTCTTAGGCACCAATGGTAATATTGCATCCCTTAACGCCAAAGCCTCAGCCATGGACATAAGATATTGACGTGAGACATCAAGCCAGACAGGATGTATCAGTATGGAGAACAACAGGTTCTTCCCATGCTCGCTTTCCCACGTATTACTACCCATGCCCTTGCCTGCCGACTGATAATCCGTAACCACGCATAGCTCATCCCGTGTCTGCATGGCAATCAGATAGTCATTCGTTGATGTTATGTCGTCAAGTCTTACAATTTCCATTTTTCATTAAACTCAGCTACTCTCCTCCTCATGTTCTCCTTAAAGTCCACATATTCCTGCGCATCCGGGTTCAACGGACGATGACTTAATGCCTGCCGTATAGGCCTCCACTCATTAATATACTCCATTGTACGCCTGCTGAAACATGCATCCTTGAAGTGCTCATATATATAATCTGCAGCCTGCTCAGAAGGATGAAGCATATCTGGCTTATAGAAACGGTAGTCACGCAGTTCGTCGTTCATCAGTTCATAGGCCGGAAAATATATACAGCCATCCAACTCCCTTACTATTTTGTCTGCGGCAAGCAACAGCGTTGACTTCGACAGCTGACTGCCATGATAGCCATACTTGCGATATCTTATCGGACTTACCGTAAGTATCACCCTGGTATCGCTATTGCACTTACGAAGCATCTGCACCGCATCGCGCAGATAGCCAGCACATTCATCTATACTCAGTTCGCGTTCCGTAAACAAGTTTTGCGGACGCTTCATACAGTTATCTACTATCTCACCCGTTTCATTTAGGATATACACATGATTAGTACCAAGCGTGAATATCGCCGTACTCACCCCATGCTCAGGTATTGTGCCGTCACCTACGGCCTTTATCACAGTATGGCATACCGATGCAGGATTATACATCACCCCGTATGGATTCACTATCGTACGAAGGTGATCGTCAGTTGCCCTGCCACCTATCTCTGCCGCAAAGCATGAGCCCACAAACAGCATCGTTTCTTCTGGCTCAATGCAGAACGGTGCCTTGGGTATGTCAACTATCGTCTGTAAATCCATCATACGAAAAAAATCTTCACATTATGACCTACTAACCTGCATTCCCTTCTCCGACAAGGACATATCAACAAACCTTGCGCACTTGTTTTGTGGATTTGCTGATAATATCTGCTTTATACGCACGGCAGCCGCAGGGTCCTTGGCTACCATATATACATAGCCGCCACCTCCTGCACCAGGCAACTTATATCCCAGGCATAGGTCATCCACCATGTCCGTCAGGGCTTTCACCGCCGGTGGATTAGTACCTTTGTCCATGGCCTGATTCTGCAGCCACGTACGACGTATCGCCTTGCCCATACCTTCAAAGTCACCACGCTGCATAGTATCATACAATGACAATGTATGTTCCTTCATTTCCCTCAGCATATTAAGTTCCTGCGTATGGTTCAAGAACATACGGCGCACAATCTCTGCAAGCAGGGTCTTTGCCGTGCGGGTTATGCCTGTATAGTACAACAGATGACACTGCTTATACTCCGGCTGTGTATATAGTTCATTAGGCAACCATCGTACAAGCGGGTTCTGGTCAAAGCCCCTTTCCGTCTGCAATAGCTTCACGCCGCGCAAGATACCACCAAACTGGTCCTGCCATCCACCACCTGTCGTAAGCAACTGCTCCAACACTAGCGTACGTCGTGCTATCTCATTCTTATCCCACGCCAATCCGCAGAAGTCATTAAGCGCACCTAAGACAGTACTTGCCAATATGCTGCTCGTACCAAGTCCTGAACCTGCAGGGATTGCCGACAGCATGGTAAGTTCTATGCCGCAGCCAAACGCCTCAAGCTGTTGACGCAAAGACTGAAAGTTCTCACTGCAGAAGTCGGGATGGAAACCTACCAACGACAGTGCCGCCTTTGGTATAGAGAATGGTGAGCCCACCTTATTATAACAAGCCAATTCTTCAAAGGTTGTCACACGTTCTTCCGCCCCCAAGTCTATGCTTCGCAGTATTATGACAGGCTCCTTGCATGGCTTGACGTAAGTCTGCAATGGTGGCTGGCCGTTCAGTTCTATGGCAAGGTTTATTACATTGCCACCCTCCATCAGGCAGTATGGCGGAGTGTCAGTCCATCCTCCCGCTATATCTATTCTTACAGGCGAGCGTCCCCAAACTATCTGGTCGTCATACACCGACATCTTAGGCAGGTGCTTGCTTGCAAGCACAGGAGCCGTCAGTCCCTGGCGCAGCAACCTAAAGGCTTCTGCCTCCTCTTCCACGCCACCTTCGCCTCTCAGCCTCCTTACCTCCGAGCGGAACATTTGGTCGTGTATGCGCTTCAGCAAAGGACTGTCTTCTCCTATCTGCTCAGGCAACTGCATACCAGCCCTTACATACGTCTGTGCTGCATCATCAAGGTTTATCTGGAAGAACACGCTGTGCTGGTGGTTTTTCGCCAATGCTGCGAGATTAGCATCACGCATAGCCTCACGCTGCTTGGTCAGTCGGCGTAGGTCAGCATAAGCAGAAATCTCATCTGCCGACATATACTTTTCCACCCTGCAGGGGCATTCTCCACTGCCATCGAGCATCCATTGCAGCAGCATTCCCATATCGTCTATATTGTCAGTCACAGGGAAAATCCTTGCCGACTGCAGGTCTTCCTTGCCTTCTATCTTGTCAATGTCGATACATCTCTTTCCTGCCCACTCGCAGAATGGTTTGCCGAGATATTCCGTACCCGCATCTGACAATGCACCGCGGAACTTGTCGTTGAAGCCATACGGACGCACGGCATACCCTTTTTCTCCCACCGGCACTATGTCCACGCAGTCTCCCTTCGCGAGGCTTATCTGCCAGTTGTTCTCCGGCACGCCCGTAATTACGTTATGGCTTGACAGGTGCCAACCTGTTCCTACCACGGAATTTTCTATCCACGTATTCTCGTTGTCTTCCTTAATCTTCAGCCTGACATCAGAATTCTGTATGAATATTGAAGGGTGAGGCTTTCGTGAATTATGCATTATCTCACGCTGGTCATTCACTATATTCTGTATTGCCAGCGTTGACGACAGTATCTCGTGCGTAGTGCCATAGTGATAGAACTCACCACCCGGCAGCGGCAACACCGCAACCGTCAATCCTGCAAGGTCTGGATCAGGTGTCGTAGGGTTATTGCCGAGTGCACAGCCAAAGTCTGAATACATATCATAGTTCACTATGTCGTCAGCCGTCACCTCGCTTACGTCCTTGTCTCCCCGTATGCTTTTCCTCATCAACAAGCGCAGGGCTCTGTCCGAGAGCATCCATATTCCTATGTCCGTCAGATAATATCCACTCTCCAGCACCTCCGTCAGTTTCTGCAGCGACGGTTTCTGCAACATACACTGCAGCTTAGAAGGTTCCTCATGCGTTGACACGAATACGCCGTGGTCTTTAGCTATGCTGGCGTCCAGCCACAAGCCATAGCACACCACGTCAGCCTCAGGTATCTCACCTATCGGCTGTGTAGCGCGGATATACACATCACCACTTACAATCATGGTGCGCAGACTCTTCGGTGCATTGTTCATCATGCGCTCATACAACGGTATCTGCAACGACAGCAAGTCCTGCGACAAACGCTGTCCCCTCTCCCACCTGAATACTGGTATCGGGGTGAGTATCTTTCCTGATGGGGCATACGATGGCAATCTACGGCTCTGACCTCCGGCATGCAATATTATGCGTCTGTCATTGCCGAGCCATTCGCCAGCTTGGTGCATCAGCCACGTAGTGCCTCCACCAGAACCTAATTTCTTACCTACGGGGTCATTTGTGCAGAACCACTCATCCTTGTCAAGTCCTGTCACGTCATGAAAACAGTCCACCAGATTTGGTGGTAATGATAGTAATTTCTTCATCTTAGTCATCCTCTCCCATTCCCTTAAACCACTTCAGCTCACTGTATGTTTGCTTTATATCTTCTTTTGTTATGTCAAAAGTCCTGTCAACCTTCCTCGGATTATCCTTAAGCGAGTGCGAGAACAGCCAGTCGTATGTCTTCTGCAGGAAGAAGCATCGCGCATACACTCCATGCGAACCTCCCTGCATCCAGTCATAGCGCAGCAGTTTGTCTGCTCCCTTCTTCTGTAGGTAGTCCACCACTTTCTTTGAGCAGTTTATTCCCACGGCTCTGTCTGCCGTACCGTGCATTATCCACAGGCACGTCTTACCAAGTCCGTCTGGTGTGCTCGATGAGCATCCGCCACAGAATGCTATGGCAGCGGCAATCTTCTCAGGGTAGGCGTTTACGAAGTCCATCGTACCATATCCTCCGAGGCTCATGCCAAGTACATACACCCTGGTAGTGTCTATCACGTAGTTTTTCTTTGCCCACTCCAACAATTCGTTGAGTTTCTTAGGACTCCACGCGCCCTGTGTCTGCGGTGCTATCACCATGGCAGGCACAATCTTTCCCTTTGCCACGGCGTCAATGGTACCATATCGGCGCACCTTCCTCAGGTCATGTCCGCAACATGATGCTCCATGCAGATAGAATACCAACGGCATGGGGTGCATACCGTCATAATCATCCGGTGTGTATAGCCAAAAGTTGTAGTTGCCTGGCACAGCCTGGTATTTTGCCACTATAGTGCCGCTCGCAACTTTTTCCTGTGCACATACGCTGACAGCAAAGAGCAGCAAGCTTGTCAATATCACCAAAAATCTATTGTTATTCTTCATTATCTTTCCTCCTTTTCCTACTTCTTATAATACAAATGATTGTCGTAACCAGAGCTATCAGACCGCCAGCAAGCGCCATACCTATCTTCGGAAGGTCTAAACGGTCTTCTACCTCTTCTTTCTTCGGCAAAGCACATACTACCATTTCCGAGGTATCCTCGTCTTCTTTCGCTACGACGTGGTCCATGCCTGCAATCTCCGCATCATAGTCTGCATACTCCACGCTGAACACGTTCACGGAGTTGCCACCGCCTCCTCGTTTTCCCTGCGACGTCGTTATAAGCGTCTTTCCGTCAGGCGATATATCCAGTCCTACCGGATATGAGTCTATCACCGTGGAGCCTATGCGCGTCATCGTCTTCGTATCCACTATTGCTAACTGGCTGCTGTGGCTGCACGCAGCAAACAGATATCTGCCGCTGGGTGATATGCTTATGGTACGCGTGCCGCAATACACCTGACACGTCTGCCATCCTTTTACCTTCACCCTTCCACTCATGCCCGTCACAGCGCGTGATATTGAGTCGAGCGGTATGCGCTGCACCTTTCCCGGCAGATTCGCGCTGATATACAGATAGTTGTTTTTTATCAGCATGTGGCGTACATTGCACTCCTGACCATATATCATGCACACGTACTTGCGACGTTCTACGTCTATCACGGCTATGCCCGAACCACTCATACAGCTCACCAACAGATGCTTGCCGTCTGGCATAAACACCGTACCGCGCAGTTTCAGTCCGCTCACCTCGTCACGATTCACATGCGTCGTGGTACTGAAATCCATCTTCAGTTTCTGCCCTATCGCTATGCATGCCACATAGTGCCAGTCCACAGGCTTTGCCCCCGACACGTCTATAAGTGCCACGGTATTGTCACCCCAATGTGTCACCGCCACGCATCTGCCATCCGCAGATGTAGCTATCATCTTAGGCAGCGGTCCTGTCTCCATCATCCTTACAATGGAGTCGCACTGTGTATCTATTATCGCCACCGCCGAAGGTTCCTGGGCATTGATATCGTATGATCTCCTGTAGTATGTCACCCACAGGTATCTGCCATTATGAGTGAATGTACTCTCCACCGGTTTGCCCACGAACTTGTCTTGATTGCTGAGATACTTCACGAAGCTGAACAGTCCGCTGCGTTCTGCCCACAGCCCTGTCTCATTACCGGTGAAACGGTGTGTTATCACTTTCAGTTTCTTGTGCGTTGCTGCATCATACACCACTGTGCTGCCGCCCTCCAGCGAATTAACATAGTATTTACTGCCATCAGGATGGAACTTCACCGATTTTGGCGAACATATATCGCCGTCGAGGGTAGCCTTGTCGCCCCAGTTATAGTTTTGGTGCTTTGTCGTCAGCGTCAACGTCAGGGCTTTGTCAACTTGCACTTTGTCGCCCACCTTTGAGTGGCGCACTTCATCAGCGAATCCTGTCGTACATACCATAAGTTGTACGACAATGTTTAGGAATGTCAGTGTGAGTAAACGATATGATTTCATCACCTTTTCGTAGATTATTACAATTCTGTTTTTCTTAATGAACTGCAAATATACACATTTTTCTTGAAACAGCAAAATAATCCACCAAAATTAATGCATAATTCATAATGCATAATTCTTCGCTCGGCACGCAGTGATGCTTTTCTATAAGTGCTCTTAATTCTTAACTCCCTTATCTCCCGATGGCGTTTCTCCCTTTGCCCTTGACTTGTTTACGAGCCATACGCCGAGGAATACAAGGAGCACCGCAAGTGCCTGACTCCATTGCAGCATGCTGATACCAAGCACTATACTTGCCGACACCGACACTATAGGTTGCACGTAGTTATATACGCTGACAACAGTAGGACGCAGGGTATGCTGACCTATCATGGTGAGTATATAGCCCAGGTATGTGCCGAAAAGTACCACGTAACCGGCCTCTACCCATGTCCTTACAGGCACGCTGCCCCACTCTATCCCTGCCATGTGCACAGAGGTGAAAGGGAGTATCATAAGCGATGCCCACAGAAACATCCATTTGTTTATGGTGAACACGTCATAGCGCTTTATAAGCGGATTGAACAGAGACAGATACAGTGCGAAAGAGAACTGTGCACCAAGACACAGCAGGTCGCCGCGTATGTCGCCTACCTTGTCGCTGACAGCTGCCGCACTCGTAAGGATGAGGATGAGCGCACCGGAGCATCCCATCAACACACCTATAGCCTTCTTGCCTGTGAGTGGTTCCTTCAGGATTATTGCCGACAGTATCATGGCGAATATAGGCATTGACGTCGTCACTATGCTGGCATTGACAGGCGACGTGATGCTCAGTCCTATGGTATAGCAACATTGGTTTAGCACAAGACCGAACAAGCCTGCACCGGCAAACATCAGTTTGTCGCGCAGCGGCACATGGCGCTTCTCGGTAAACAATGAGGTAATCCAAAACAGGCACGCACCGCCTACAACCCTGAACGTCACCATGCTGATGCCATCCAGTCCATGCGTCATGGCATCCTTACCAAGCGGTGCCATAAGTCCCCAAAAGGCGCATGCCATAAACATCGAAAGATGCGCCACTATCCTTGTTCTATCCATAATCCGAAACGTATTATCCTTGCAACATTCTTATTTTGTCAATCCACTCCTCGCTATGCCACCGGGCTGCTTGCAAAAAAACACTTCTGAAAATTGAACCTATTCACAGATGTACTATTCTGCATTTGTATGAAATGTCCTATCCGCCAACCTTCGTCAACCCGTCATGCTTGCGGTTTTTTCAAGCAAAAGGAAAGTTGGTTGCGTACACGCGATTTTCAGCCAACCTGTAACTTCCTGATAATCAGTAATCGTATTTTTTTATACATTGTAAAACGATAGCTTTTAGGTCGTAAAAGCATACATATTACGATGTAAAACATATCCTTTTACGATGTAAAAGCATGCTAATTACAGTGTAAAAGCTATGCTTTTAGCGAAAATACGCTCAAAAAGGGCATTTCAATCAGCGTTTTTTGCACAGAGAAGGCATTTTCTTCGCTCTGTTTTGAATATTTTCATGAACTTTTTTCAAAGCCCCAAATATCAAAAATGTCCTATTCCCCAAACTTCAATCCTACTATCATCCAATACCCTTTTCACCAAACGGGGAGTGCCGGTGAGAGGCACTTCATTTCTTCTTCCTGTCGTAATAATCCGCCGTGGCAGTAAAGAATACATCGCCGCTGGAGTTGAGCGCTGTCTCTACACTGTCTTGTATCACACTGATGATGAAACCTACAGCCACCGCCTGCATGGCGACGTCGGCATCTATGCCAAGGAATGAGCATGCCATAGGGATTAGCAACAGCGAACCACCTGCCACTCCTGAAGCACCACAGGCACCGAGCGTGGCTATAACGCAAAGCATCAAGGCAGAGAAGAAATCAACCTCCACGCCGACCGTATTAGCCACGGCGAGCGTCATAACGGTGATGGTAACCGCCGCACCATCCATGTTGATCATTGAGCCGAGAGGTATGCTTATAGAGTAAAAGTCCTTGTCAAGCCCAAGTTTGCGGCACAATTCCATGTTGACAGGTATGTTTGCCGCCGAAGAGCGCGTGAAGAAGGCATTGACCCCGCTATCCCTGAGACAACGGAAAAGCAGCGGATATGGATTACGACGTATCAGTAAGAAACTGATAAGCGGATTAAACACAAGCGCATTTACCAACATGCAGCCTACAAGCAATGCTACCAGCCTGCCATAAGTGCTAAAGACACTCATTCCGCTCTCTGACACTGACTGGAACACCAAACCCATGATACCTACTGGTGCCAGCTGTATAACCCACTTCACCGCATGCGACACCACCTCTGCAAAGTCGTTTACCACGTTGATGGTAGTCTGACTCGCCTTCATTCTCATGGCCAAACCTATCACCAACGACCAGAAGAGTATGCCTATATAGTTGGCGTCGGCCACTGACGCCAGTGGATTACTCACAATATTCGTGATAAGTCCCTCAAATATTCCTGACAGATCGCGGAGCGCCGCACCCTCCGCCGCCTGGGCCAGCTGTAGGGTGATGGGAAACAGCATGCTACACAACACTGCACACATGGCAGCAATGAAGGTGCTGACTATATACTGCCCGACAACAATGCGGAAGCGCGGACCAAGTCCGCCGCCAGCCTTGGAGATACTTGCCGTAACCAACACCGCCACGAGGATGGGGGCGATAGCCTTCAATGCACTTACGAATATCTTTCCGAATACGGCAATGCCCGTCCACTGAGGCACGGTAAGTCCTAATATCGCACCAAGCACTAATCCTATGAAAATGCGGGTAATAAGGCTCATGCCCATTAATTTCTTTATCATATCTATTCCTTATATTATTTTATTGTCAAATTCTCAGCAATACTGACTACTAAGAAGTTAAGTAACTGTTACATTAATGTTATGCAATACATGCACATACAATTTGTCATAAACAAATGCAAAGTTACAAAATTAAAGCGACATGGCAAAGTATGGGACACAAAAAATACCATCATACTTACTTTTAAATAAAGGTAAATGAAGGTGACAGGAATTTGTCTGTACCAACTATATTAAGGTACAGGAAGGCCGTAACATTGAGTTTCTTAAAAAAAACACAAAAAAATTTGGTAGTATGATTTTTTTTTCTTAACTTTGCACACAGTTTTTGTTTCGCTATAAAACATTAATACAATAACAAGACTATGACATTTACTTCAAACACATATTGGTGGTGGCGTACTCAAGATTTCAAAAAGTCGTGAGGCGTTGACCCGTAGGTGTTCAAGAGGTATTAAAAAGATACACTGTAAAGCTGAAAAGAGGTCTGTTGCTAATCGCGACAGACCTCTTTTACTTATCAAAAGCATTAACAACAAAACAACATAAAGACAAATGAAAGCGTTATTATCAAAAATGCTGGAGGGCGAGACCCTCACCCGACAGGAGATGTATGACATCCTTATCGGTATTACTGAGGAAAAGTATCCACAGGAACAGATTGCCGCACTGCTTACCGGACTACAGATGCGTGGTATATCGGTTGACGAATTGTTAGGTTTCCGCGACGGCATATTGGCAACTGGCGTGCCTGCCATACTCGACAGCGAGAAATACATCGACATCGTAGGCACCGGCGGAGACCAAAAGAATACATTCAACATATCTACCTGCTCTTGCCTCGTGGTGGCTGGTGCTGGATATAAGGTAGCAAAGCACGGCAACTATGCCGCTACGTCTGTCAGTGGAGCATCAAACGTAATAGAGGAGCACGGAGTGAAGTTTACCAATGACCTCGCACAACTCAACAAGAGCATCAACGAGAGCAACTTCACCTACCTGCACGCACCGTTGTTTGCACGCGCCATGAAGTTCGTGGCACCGATACGTAAGAACATCTCGTTCCCTACCATCTTCAACCTGCTCGGCCCTATCGTAAACCCATCGCAGCCTAAGTGCCAGTTGCTGGGCGTGGCAACACTTGACCAGATGCGACTCTACAATGCCGTATATCACAAGCTCGGACTGAACTTCGGCGTAGAGAACTCTATAGACGGCTATGATGAGATTTCACTAACAGGCAACTTCAAGATTACCACCAACAACTACGAACGCATATTCTCACCTGCCGACATAGGTCTGCCAGTGGCTAAGGCGCATGAGCTCTACGGCGGCGAGACCAAGGAAGATGCCGTGAAGATATTCGACAACGTACTTGCCAACAAGGCAACGGAAGCACAGAAGAATGTAGTAATAGCCAATGCCGCCTTTGCCATACAGGTATTAGAGGACGGCAAGAAGGACATCAAGGAGTGCTGCGCCATGGCCAAGGAGTCTATTGAGAGCGGTAAGGCACTGGCATGCTTCAAGAAATACGTAGAGATAAATAGTTAATTATGGCAGACATACTTGAACAGATAGTGGCGCACAAGCGCATGGAACTGGATGAGTTCAGACAACGCAAGTCGTACTCGCAGATAGAGAAGGAGGTGATGCCCCTGCTCGACACCCCATGCCCGTCAATGCGCAAGGCTCTGACAGAGAGCAGCAACGGGATAATAGCTGAGTTTAAGCGTAAGTCTCCGTCAAAAGGATGGATAAAGGAGGACGGCAAGGCTGACATCATACCGCTGTCATATCAGGAGAACGGTGCTGCGGCACTGTCTATACTAACAGACGAATACTTCTTCGGTGGATGCGATGAATTCATCATGAAGGCAAGGCAGTCTGGTGTCACCATACCTATATTATATAAGAACTTCGTGATAGACGAGTATCAGTTGCTGCAAGCACGACTGTGCGGAGCAAGTGCCGCACTGCTGATAGCCGCCTGTTTGACGAAGGAGCGCTGCAAGTCGCTCATCGGTATGGCACATGACTTAGGACTGGAGGTATTGCTTGAGATGCACAGCGAACCAGAGTTGGAGTATGCCGAACTAGGTAACGATATGTGTGGCATAAACAACCGTAACCTCGGCACCTTCGTCACTGACGTAAAGAACAGTTTCCGACTGGCAGAACTGCTGCCGCAGGATGCCTGCAAGGTAAGCGAGAGTGGTATCAGCAATCCGGATACCGTAGCTGAACTACGTCAGGCTGGCTTCCGTGGTTTCCTCATCGGAGAAAACTTTATGAAGACGGAGAATCCGGGCGAGGCGCTGAGGCAGTTCATAATGCCTCACCCCTAAACCTCAAGAGGGAGTGTAACAGTTAGGGAAGCATCTCCTGATTATATCCCACGAACATAACAACAGATATAACTACATACAAATACTGCCCCATATATCTTCCCTCCCCACGGGGAGGGACTAAGGGAGGGGGTTAGGATTTTGAATTATGAACTATGAATTAATAAAGGTTTGCGGCATGCGCGAGCCGGAGAACATACAACAGGTGGCGGAACTCGGCATTGACTTGATGGGCTTCATATTCTGGCCCAAGAGTCCGCGATATGTCCGCAGCATACAAGTGAAGGCTGGCATAATACCCAATATGGCAAACGGCAAGGTTGCCCAAAGCGCCAAGAAGGTAAAGCGTGTGGGAGTGTTTGTCGACGAGATGCCACAGACGGTTATCACGCATGCCTATAACTACAGGTTGGACTATATACAGTTGCATGGTAACGAGTCTCCTGTATATATAGAGAACCTGAAGCGCACGCTGATTCCCGACATCCTGCCCGATGTCAAGATTATAAAGGCGCTGAGCATAAGGGAGGCTGACGACGTGAAGCGATGGCGTGAGTATGAGAATGTGGCAGACCTGCTGCTGTTTGACACGAAATGCAAATGCGTGGGTGGCAGCGGTGAGCAGTTTGACTGGTCTGTACTCGATAAATACGATGGTAACATTCCCTTCCTGCTCTCAGGCGGCATAGGTTCTGAGGATGCTGACAGACTGAAGCAATTCTATCATCCTATGTGCATAGGCATAGACCTTAACTCAAGGTTTGAGGATGAACCAGGAGTAAAGAATGTGGAAAAACTGAAGAGGTTTATTGAATGCATAATTCAAAATTAATAATTAATAATTAATAATGAGATAATTCATCGCTCATAACTCATAACTCACAACTCATAACTCATAACTCATAACTCATAACTTACGAAGTTACAATGAACAAGATAAACAAACTATTTACAGATAACAAGGACAGGAAACTTCTGTCACTATACTTTTGCGCAGGCAGCGCAAAGCTGGATAACACCGGCGATGTAATCAAGACATTGGAGAAGCGCGGCATCGACATGATAGAGGTGGGCGTACCATTCTCCGACCCTATGGCTGACGGTCCGGTGATACAGGAGGCGGCTACCAAGGCACTGAAGAACGGCATGACTCTGCGTCTGCTCTTCTCTCAGCTGAAAGCCATAAAGGACGAGGTAAGGATACCACTCATACTTATGGGTTACCTCAACGTGTTCATGCAATATGGATTCGAGGAATTCTTCAAGTCATGTGTGGAATGTGGCGTGAGCGGTGCCATAATACCTGACCTGCCTTTCGCCGACTATCTGGAGCTGAAACCTCTGGCTGACAAGTATGACATACGTATCATCATGCTCATAACACCTGAGACGAGCGATGAGCGCATACGTTTCATTGACGAAAACACCGATGGCTTTATATATATGGTGTCGTCAGCCTCAACAACGGGTGCACAGAAGTCTTTCGACGAACAGAAGCAGGAATACTTCCAACGCATCAACGGCATGAACCTGCGCAACCCTCGCATGATTGGTTTCGGCATAAGCAACAAGCAGACACTGGAGGCAGCGCAGCAGAATGCTGCAGGAGCCATCATCGGTTCAAAGTTCGTGCAACTGCTTGCCGAAGCCGATGGAGATGCGGAGAAGGCAATAGACAGACTGTATGAGGCCTTGGAGAAATAAAAAAGAATATGATGTGTTAAGACAACTGTAGTTAAGTAGTTATGTAGATAAGTAGTTAAGACATTACTATTTGCATGTTTGATAGTTTTACACATATGTCTTAACTCCTTAACTTCTAAACTCCCTAACTTCTAAATCACAAAACGAAATAATATGAAATATTCAGCAAACGAACAGGGATTCTACGGCAACTATGGCGGTGCCTATATCCCAGAGATATTATACAAGACAGTGGAAGACCTGAAGAAGGCTTACCTGCCAATCATTGAGAGTGAGGAATTCAAGAAGGAGTACCACGCTCTGCTGCGCGACTATGTAGGACGCCCTTCACCTCTGTACTTTGCCAAGCGTATGAGTGAGAAGTATGGCTGCCAGCTGTATCTCAAGCGTGAGGACCTTAACCACACCGGTGCTCACAAGATAAACAATGCCTTGGGACAGATTCTCATAGCAAAGAAGATGGGCAAGACACGCATCATAGCCGAGACTGGTGCCGGTCAGCATGGCGTGGCTACGGCTACGGCATGTGCCCTGATGAATATGCCTTGCACTGTATATATGGGTGCTCTCGACGTACAGCGTCAGCATGTCAACGTGGAGCGTATGAAGATGCTCGGTGCTACGGTTCATCCTGTGGAGAGTGGCAACAAGACTCTGAAAGACGGTACCAACGAGGCTATACGCGACTGGTGCTGTCATCCCGCCGACACCTTTTATATCATAGGCTCAACGGTGGGACCTCACCCCTACCCCGACATGGTGGCAAGACTGCAGAGCGTGATATCTGAAGAGATAAAATGGCAGTTGCAGGAGAAGATAGGTCGTGATTATCCAGACTATCTCATGGCATGCGTAGGAGGTGGCTCTAACGCCGCCGGTACTATATACCATTACCTTGACGATGAGCGCGTAAAGATAATACTCGGTGAGGCTGGCGGTCTGGGCATCGACACCGACAAGACAGCTGCATCAATGCAGGTGGGAACCACCGGCATACTGCACGGCTCTAAGATTAAGCTGATGCAGACTGAGGACGGACAGATAATTGAACCTTACTCTATATCTGCCGGACTTGACTACCCAGGCACTGGTCCAATGCACTGCAACCTCTATGAGACTGGTCGTGCACAGGTTCTTCCGGCAAACGATGATGAGGCACTGAAAGCCGCCTTCGAACTGACACGCATGGAAGGTATCATCCCAGCTCTTGAGTCTGCCCACGCACTGGCTCTGCTGCCTAAGGTGGCTCCTCAGTTCAAGAAGGACGACGTTGTGGTGCTTACCGTATCAGGTCGCGGCGACAAAGACCTTGACACTTATCTGAAACACGCACAGGATGTATAGCCTACATCAGACGTCTTTTTTATAAAGTTTTTATAGTCAGTAACAACACAATATACAAGAATCATGAAGTTTATATACCATACCGCAAGCAAGAAGATACTGGGCGACCTCAATACGCCGGTATCAACATACATGAAACTGCGTGACGACTATCCTATGTCGGCACTTATGGAATGCTCTGACTATCACGGCGGAGAGAACTCTAAGTCGTTCATTGGTCTGCACCCAATTGCAAGTGTGTCGATTGAACATGGCAAGGGAGTATGCAAATTTCCTGACGGCACACAGGCAGAGCATGAGATAACAAAGGAGTATGGCTCTGCGCAGCTTATCAATGAATTCCTGACGGCTTTTGAGGTAGGCGGCGACAACGCTGCATGCTGCGGACTCTTCGGTTATACCTCTTTCAACGCAGTGCGCTATTTTGAGAATATCAACGTGAAGGACGAAACGCAGGAGAAGAATGATGCGCCAGACCTGCTTTATATATTGTATAAAGACGTGGTGGTGTTTGACCATTTCCGCAACGAGATGATTCTCATCGAACTGCTTGCCGATGGCGAACAGGATGACCTTGACGTATTGGAGCGCGACATCAACAATCGCAAGATACGCACATACGATTTCCATCCCGTAGGCGATTACACCTCTACGCTTACCGATGAGGAGCACAAGGCTAACATACGCCGTGGAATTAAGCATTGTCTCAGGGGCGATGTGTTCCAGATAGTCCTGTCACGCCGTTTCAAGCAGGAGTATGAGGGTGATGACTTCAAGCTCTATCGTGCACTGCGCAGCATCAATCCGTCACCATACCTGTTCTACTTCGACTTCGGTGGCTTCCGTATCTTCGGTTCAAGTCCGGAGACTCACTGCCGCATAGAGAAGAAAGGTGACCGCTACACTGCCTACATTGACCCTATTGCGGGCACTACCAAGCGCACCGGCGACACTGAGCAGGACAAAAAGAACGCTGAATACCTGCAGAATGACCCTAAGGAGAATGCTGAACACGTAATGCTCGTTGACCTTGCACGCAACGACCTTTCACGCAACTGCCACAACGTACACGTGGATTTCTACAAGGATATGCAGTTCTACTCTCACGTCATACACCTCGTAAGTCGTGTGAGCGGTGAACTCAACGAGGGTGCTGACCCTATCAAGGCGTTCATTGATACCTTCCCTGCCGGTACGCTCAGCGGTGCACCAAAGGTGCGTGCCATGCAGCTTATCTCTGAATATGAGCCACACAACCGCGGGGCATACGGTGGTTGCATAGGTTTCATCGGCTTTGACCGCAGTCTTAACCAAGCCATAACCATACGCACCTTCGTTAGCCGTAACAACGAATTGTGGTTCCAGGCCGGCGGCGGCATCGTGGCTAAGAGCAACGAGGACTATGAATTACAGGAAGTAAACAACAAGCTCGGTGCTCTCAGAAAGGCCATACTGATGGCAGAGGGGATGTAAACCCCTCCCTGCCCCCCAAGGGGGGGAGAAAGCAAACGGAACAGCAAATAAAATCATATAAATAATACCTCCACAATCAACTTTACCACATATCCCCCCTCCCCCTCGGGGAGGGACTAAGGGAGGGGGTCGTGTGGGGGGGGGCTTTTAATCATGAAAATCGTTATTATAGATAACTACGACTCATTCACATATAACCTGAGTCATCTTATAAAGGAACTCGGTGCTGATGTCACCGTTTACCGCAATGATCAGTTTGAACTGCCTATGCTTGAGCAGTTTGACAAGATAGTGCTGTCACCAGGACCAGGCATCCCGAGCGAGGCAGGACTGCTTCTTGACGTAATAAAGACCTACGCAGGCAAGAAGCCTATCCTCGGCGTGTGCCTAGGACATCAGGCCATTGGCGAGTATTTCGGTGCAAAGCTTGAAAACCTATCCGACGTGTTCCACGGCGTTGCCACTGAAGGCACGCAGTTTGGCACCGACCCAATCTTTGCCACACTACCGCAGCGCATCACAATGGGACGCTACCACTCATGGGTGGTAAGCAAAGACAACCTCCCTGCCTGCCTTGAAGTTACCGCCGAGAGCGACGAAGGGCAGATAATGGCACTGCGCCATCGTGAGTATGACATACACGGCATACAGTTCCACCCGGAAAGCGTGCTTACTCCTGATGGCAAGACCATGCTGAGAAACTGGATAGAAAAGTGAAAAACGAAAAACGAAAAGTGAAAAATACCATGCGGAGGAAATCTTAATTCTTAATTCTTAATTCTTAATTCTTAATTCATAACTCATCGCTCGGCACGCAGTGACGCTTGCCAGGGCAAGAACTCATAATTCATAACTCATAATTCATAACTCATAACTTACGAAGTTACTATGAAGATAGTGGAACTTGACGGATATGCTGCCAATCCAGGCGACATATCGTGGCAACAATGGGAAAACATCGTCGCGCCAGATGGCACGACGTGTGAGTTCGTGGTATATGACCGCACTCCTGCCAACCTTGTGGTAGAGCGTGCCAAGGATGCAGACATCGCAATAACCAACAAGGTAGTGTTCAGCGATGAAGTAATGGCGCAGCTGCCTCGCTTACGCTACATCGGCGTGCTCGCCACCGGCTATAACGTGGTAGATGTTGAAGCAGCACATCGCCGTGGCATTGTCGTTACCAATATTCCAGCCTACAGCACCGCCTCGGTGGCGCAGCTTGCCATTGCACACCTGTTGCATATTACCAACAACATAGCCGCCCATGACGTCGCAGTGCACCAGGGACAGTGGTCGTCATGCCCCGACTTCTCGTTTACCGTGAGTCAGCAACTTGAACTCGACGGCAAGACATTCGCCGTTATTGGCTTGGGTAATACTGGCATGGCGACGGCACGCATAGCCCATGCCCTGGGCATGAAGGTGCTGGCATATACGTCAAAGGAACAATCGATGCTGCCGACTCTTATAAAGAAGGCAAGCAGCCTTGACAGTCTTTTTGCTGAGGCCGACGTGCTCAGCCTGCACTGCCCGCTGACCACCGACACGCATCACATAATCAATGCCCGGCGCCTTGCGTTGATGAAGCCCACGGCAATTATCATCAATACCGGCCGCGGACCGCTCATCGACGAGCAAGCCCTTGCCGACGCCCTTAACGAAGGAAAGCTGCTTGCTGCAGGCATCGATGTCTTGGAAGAAGAGCCACCGACAAAAGGCAGTCCCCTGCTAACCGCAAGAAACTGCCATATCACCCCACACATAGCATGGGCATCGCTTGCCGCGCGAGAGCGGCTCATGCACATTGCCATAGGCAACGTGCAGGCCTTTCTCAACGGCTCTCCCCAAAACGTAGTATAACTACTCTCTCCGTATTACTTTATGCTCTTACGACCACTCTGTACTACCACGCCCCTATACTGAGCATCCACCTTACGGCCGTCTGTAGTATATCGGGCATCGTTTCCGCATGTGGATTTCCCGCCATCTGCTGCAACGACAGATATCGCCGTCACAGAGTCAGCATCTACGAGTTCCACCTCCTGTCCTGCCACTGTTGGCACATCATAGAGATAGGTCGTAGGCAATATAGTGTCAGGAATCTTCGACATATTAACAACTATTGGCTCCGCCACACGATATGCCTGCATCAGTTCATTGGCATTCTCGCCTGTAGCTACGGTCAGCGGTGTGCCGTCAGCCATAACCAGCTTGTTGTTTGAGCGTATGCGCAGATTACCGCCAACGGCAGATTTCACCTTAACACTTGCTACGCGTCCCATCTTCCATTTCAGATTCTCTACTACGAAACCTCCACGAGCACGCAATCCGCAAACCTCGCCATCTGCCCAATCTGATGGCAGTGCCGGCAACAAATGCACGAATCCGGCATGGCTCTGCAGCAGCATCTCTGCTATGCCTGCGCAGCAACCGAAATTACCATCTATCTGAAATGGAGCATGCGCATCAAACATATTGGCATACGTACCGCCATCGGCATCGTTCATAGTTGCATTAGGATCCATCAGGCGCAACTGATTCTTTATTATCGACAAGGCATGATCACCGTCGAGCATACGAGCCCACAGGCACACCTTCCATCCCATAGACCAGCCACGTGCGGCATCACCACGACCTATGAGCGACTTACGCACAGCCTGATATATCGTTGCATCTGTATAAGGTGACACCTGATTGCCGGGATATGCTCCCCACAGATGTGAAAGGTGACGATGAGAGTTTGACTCACGATCCCAGTCTTCCTGCCATTCCTGCACTTGTCCGTACTTACCTATCTTATATGGTGTAAGTTGTCCCCTCAGATTATCCAGCTGCACAGCAAAGTTTTCGTCCTTGCCTAATATGCGGGCAGCCTCAGCAGTATTCTTCAACACATCATAAACCATCTGGTTATCCATAGCCACGCCACCAAAAAGTGCACAGTTGACGGTTGCACCGCTTTCGTTGACATAAGTGCTTATGCCAGGATGGTTTTCTGGAGAGTTTGACGGGCAAACCACCATATACCCCGTTTCAGGGTCTTTTACGAGGAAGTCCTGGAAGAACTCAGCGCATCCCTTTAGTATAGGATATACATCGGCAAGGTAAGTCTTATCGCCTGAGAAGAGATACTTTTCCCATAGGTGAGAACAGAACCACGCATTACATGTAGGCCATACGCCTACCGAACCGTTATCCACCGCACCGGTAGTGCGCCATATATCGGTGTTATGATGCAAAGCCCATCCACGTGCGCCGTACATCTTCTCTGCAGTCTGCGCACCAGTCACTGAGACATCCCTTACCATCTCTATAAACGGATTGTGACACTCCGTAAGGTTTGTCACCTCTGCAGGCCAGTAATTCATCTCCACATTGATGTTCGACGTATATTTTGAGTCCCATGCAGGATACTGACGCGCATTAGGGTTCCATATACCTTGCAGGTTGGCAGGCTGTGTGCCTGGCTGCGAAGATGATATCAGCAGATAGCGACCAAACTGGAAATAGTTAGACACCAATCCCGGGTCTGAACTTACTGAGCGGAACTCCTTTATTCGTGTCTCAGTATCCTTCACCTCCTGCTCCTCATTACTTCCCAAGTCAAGACTTACGCGGTCAAACTGCTCTGCGTAACGTGCCACGTGGTCAGCCAGTGTCTTGTCGTATGCCTTATCCTTAGCCAGATAATCCGTCATATATGCCAATGCCTTAGCTTCTGCATCGGCACTGATATCGTTATATTTCACGAAATTCGTTGCTGACGATATCACTATCGTTGCTGCGGTAGCGTTCTTCACCTCTATGGTAGGTGCCGACGTGTTTCCTGCTACCAATCCCCACTGCACTACGTTCTGCTTAGTGTTGTTTGTCTGTGTGCCGCCCTCGTTTATAACTTTTATAAACGTGTAGCAATTCAGCTTGTTATCAACATTCTCCGACTGTTCCCTGGCAGGCACCAGTGATGCCTCTATCATTCCGTCATCCGTAATCTTGTTTATGCCAAGCTTCGCCATGTTTGTCTTTACAGGTGCAGCAAAGCAGACGTCGAAGTTCAGTTTCTCTGCTTCTGAAGCCTCTATGCGCATCACAGTGACATTATCTTCCAACGATGAGAACACTGAGCGCGTATATGTTACGCCGTCAACTACGTATGACGTGGTTGCCACGGCTGTTGCGAGGTCAAGTGAACGTACATACCCCTGAGCCACCGACGCTCCTGCCGTCTGTCCAGCCTCTTCATCGTCATAGCACTGTCCTGGAAATCCTACCAATACGCATCCTGCCGCCTGATACTGTGCACCATGCGAAGCCTGCGACATCCAGTTAGGTATAGCCAATTTCTGCGCCGACGCATAGTCTTTGTTCCAGATATACTGCTGCACCTGCGCCAGTACCGTCTTGGCATTCTCGTTATAGTTTGCATTAGGCGACTGTCCCCAGAAGGTGTCTTCGTTCAGTTGCAGCGTATCCTTTGCCACACCACCGCTCACCATCACACCGAGTCTGCCATTGCCCAGCGGCAATGCTTCCTCCCAGTAAGCCGCAGGACGATGATACCACAAGCGGTTCTTGCTGTCAAGCACCGGTGGCGGCACGGGGCGAGTGTCTGAAGTCGTGAACACTATCTTCAGTTCCTCTTTCAGTATATTGCCTGCCATATCGCTTATGCTACCGGCTGGCAGCGTCAGTGTGTATTGCGTGGTAAGGTCAAGTTCACTATAAGGGAACGACAATTTGTTCACATTGACAACCGGGGTTATGCTCTCCCTTGCATCCGTAGCATTGTTCACGAATGTTGCCACTGCACCGTCCTTGAGCACTATACCCTCATTGAACTTTACTATCACCTTGCCAGAAGGCAATACGCTCACTGCACCATTCTCCGGCACTGTCTCCAGCATCTTCGGCGCCTGTGTGTCTTCCGCCAATATATTAAGGTATTTCAGGTTATAGTTGCTCGTCTTTGTAGCCGACTGTATCAGCAGGCGCACTATCAGGCTTTCCTTGTCGTCTGCCTCAAGGTCATAGTTGGCATCTACGTAGGTGTTCCAGTGTGCCCCTGATGTATAGTCATCAAGCACTTTCCACGTCATGCCGCCGTCAACCGAATATACTACGCCAAACTTCGTTGAGGAACTCGAGCCGTCACCTATGGCAAAGTTCAGCCTTACGTTACTGAGCGACTTCGTTGGCATTGACACCTCGAAATACTGATCATGCTTCAGTCCGTCAGCATAATCTGCCTTTGCCGTGAAATTTGTTATTGATGCAGTGTTGAGTCGCAGCAGGTAATTGGGGTTCGAACCACTCGACGTCACCTGCCACTTACCATCGCTCGTATGCACTGTAACGTGGCAGTCTTCTGGCAGCAGTGCACACTCATTCGGCAGGAAGTACGGCTGCGTCTGCGACCATTTGGTATTCGCAATCTGCGACCACCCTAAAGTATTGGGGGTATAGAATGCCGACGTACCCGACTTCTCTACTTCATAGCCAGTGGTAAACACCCACTTTGCCACCTCCGTACGACTTGCCTCCACTCTTTGCCATGACAATATGGCAAGCAGCACGGCAAGTACTTGATAAACAGTTTTTCTTTTCATTGCTTTTTTTTTGTATGAAATTGTTAGTTAATACATAAATTTGGCGACAAAAGTAGTACTTTCAATTATGTTTTCACTTAAAATTATGCGCAGATAGACAAAAAAAGGCGCAAAACCATAAAAGACGGGATTTTACTCCCTGCTTTGCTTTTTTTTTACTACCTTTGCCATTGAATAACATTCCACAGCAAAGACAATATCACTCATGAAAGGAAAACTTCTTTTAATAATATCCTACATACTGCTGCATGCCACGTGGATACATGCACAGACCATCTCAACGACATACGACAATACATGCGGGGTGTCACACTGGATTGTTTCCGACATCCTGCAAGACAAATACGGCTTTATATGGTTCTCCACCTGGAACGGCCTCAACCGCTTCGACGGCTATGAGTTCATACAGGTCAAGGCTACGCCAGGCGACGGCACCGACATTACGTCAAGCGTCATAAGGCAGATATGGACCGACAAGGACGGCAATATAGTCTGCGCCACCAACGATGGGCAGTTCCTTCTCAACACCACTACCTATAAACTCAGCAGCGTCTCTGCCGTCAAGCCTGCCAGGCAGCACGGCAGCCTGCACGACCGTGAGGGCAACACATGGAGCGTGATGCGATACGGCGTTACCAAGACCTCCACCATACACCACCCTGCCTCCATCGTCAGCGGCACTGAGAATGTGCAGGCCCGGGCATTCCTCGCCGACAACAGCAACCGCTGGTGGCTTGCCACCAAGGAGGACAGGTGCATACGCATATACGATGCCAGGAACTCACTCCTCGGATTTCTCGGACGCGACGGCATCATACACAAGCAAAAGACACCGTTCGGCGAGTCTGCCTACAACATTAAGCAGATGCGCAACGGTGACGTATGGATAGGCTGCAAGCCCGGAGCTCTCTACAGGCTCCGTCTCAATACCGATGGCACCTACTCCGTCAACCGAATCCAGCCCGACGGCCTTACTTGCGACATTATCTACGACATGGCAGAGGATTCCCATGGCCGTCTGTGGCTTGCCACGTTCGGTGGCGGCCTGCAGTGCATCGTCACGCCTCAGGCAGAGCATCCTTCGTGCGTAAACTTCACCAAGCAACGGGCTTTCTGCCATGAGGCAGCACGCGTCAGGCGACTGGCTCTTACCCATAACGGCCTCGTGGTCTGTGCCACCAACGGCGGTTTGGTGGTCGGGCGTATCAGCCACCACGATGTCAGTGCCACTTCGTTCTTCCGCCTTACGAGGGACGGGAGAAGGGAGGCTTCCCTGTGCAACAATTCCACCATGGCTGTCGTAAGAGACCGCAAGGGCAACATCTTCATTGCCACGGAAAACGATGGCATCGACATGATCCATGAGGACAGTCTGACATGCGCCGCGCCTCGGTTCAGGCATTTCAACACACGCAATTCTTCCATCACCTCCAATGCCTGCATTGCCATGACCTTGAAGGACAACGGCAGCATCCTCGTGGTGTGTACCGACAGGGTGATGGATTTCATGCCTTACAAGGACCATACCGTCACCTATTCGCGGAAGTTCTGGAACGAGCAGTGCCATTTCTCTGAGGAGCATCCCCTGATTCTCCCCGACGGCAGCGTCCTCATCGGTTCCGAGCAGGGAGCCTACATCGCCACGCGCCACAACATGGAGACACGTGGCTACATTCCTCCCCTCGTCTTTACCAAACTGCTCATCAACCACGGCGACGAGCTTTTCGGCGTCTGCTCTCACGATTCCATCATACTGAATGCCGACGAGAGGAGTTTCACGCTGCACTTCGCCACGCTCGACTTCACTGACAATTCCGGCATTCTCTACCGCACCCGTCTGAACAACGATGCCTGGAGCATGGCTTCCTCGCAGCGCTCGCTCACATTCTACAACCTGCCTCCAGGCACCTATACCCTGCAGGTGCAGTCAACCGACCGCTACGGGCGCTGGATTCCCAACACCCGTTCCCTGACCATCATCGTTGCCCCGTACTGGTATGAGACCACATGGGCAAGACTGCTGGCGCTGCTTGCCGTCATAGCCATCGTCACCGCCATTATCTATACCTTCTTCCATATACGCCATCTGCACCGTCAGCGCAGCGAACTGCTCAGCAAGTACATGGAGATGCTCAACCGCGACAGCCATGCCGTGGAGGCGTCACGCCACACCCCGGCAAACCATGAAGCCCTCCCTGCCTCCCTACGCCCTGACGACCAGTGGTTCCTCAACAAGGTCAGGGAGTTCATCGAGCAGAACATCGCCAACAGCGATGCCACCATCGACGATATGGCAGCCTTCGCCGCCACCAGCCGCAGCAACCTCAACCGCAAGCTGCGCTCGCTCGTAGGCATCACCGCCGCACAACTGCTCATCAATGCCCGTATGCAGCATGCCAGCCAACTGCTGCAGTCCTGCGACGCCAGCCACCCACTGAGCCTCGCCCAACTGGCAAGTCGCTGCGGATACAGCGACCCCCACTACTTTGCCCGTCAGTACAGACAACGATACGGCGTAAACCTCGTAAAGCAAAACAGGAAACTATAATTTTTGTAGTATTTTCATCGTACTGACGATAATTACGAAATTCATGTCCACACTGGCGAAATGTCGATTTTGTCCTATTCCGCCACCTTCGTTAAGTCGAAATAAAGGGGGGAATTTCAAAAAAGTCTATGGTTGGTCGGTTTTATCGACATTCTCAGCGACTTGTAACTTACTGATATTCAACAAAGGCATTTGAAGAAACAGCGTAAAACGATAGTTTTCGGGTCGTAAAAGCTATCATTTTACGCTGTAAAAGCTATCAAATCACATCGTCAAAGCTATCAAATTACACTGTAAAAGCTATGCTTTTACATGAAAACGAGAAAATCACCCTGCTAAAAGTTCATTTTGGGCAATTTTGCCATGCCCCCTTCTCTCTCTTTTAAGTTTTTTCGTAAACTTTTTTCTGCCCCCAAAATATCAAAAATGTCCTATATCGGCAATATCAACATTATGATGTTTTACTAAAGGTGGGTTCTATAAATTA
>DGHL01000021.1 GCA_002392645.1 Prevotellaceae bacterium UBA3849 | reverse complement strand
AAACTGTCAGCATCTTCGGTCACATAGCCCGCTATGGTCAATGGTCTTTACACCCCCTCCGCTTCGCTTCTCCCCCGTTTCGCGGGGGAGTGCAACCCTTATCAGTTAACATTTTGCCCTCGACGCTCGACCTTTGGTCGCTTGCCAGAGCAAGAACAAATTCAAAAATCTGACAGTGGGAATTATTAGAACCCACCTATATTGAAATTTATCATTTTAAGTATATTATTTTGCAAAACAGGAACGGATGTTTGTCCGTTCCTGTTTTTGTATATAATTTTGCACCCACTAATTGATTAGGAGACAACAACACACAAACGACATCTCTCGTCGGGAGACAACAACACAAACACAAATCCACATTATCAGAATGAAAGAAGACAGAGTACAGTTGAACCGCAATTTGGCGCAGATGCTGAAGGGCGGTGTGATTATGGACGTCACCACACCAGAGCAGGCTCGCATAGCAGAGCAGGCAGGAGCATGCGCTGTGATGGCATTGGAGAGGATACCTGCCGATATACGTGCAGCAGGTGGCGTAAGCCGTATGAGTGATCCTAAAATGATAAAAGGCATACAGGATGCAGTCAGCATACCGGTTATGGCAAAATGCCGCATAGGACATTTTGTAGAGGCACAGATATTGGAGGCGATAGAGATAGACTACATTGACGAGAGTGAGGTATTGTCACCTGCCGATGACGTCTATCATATAGACAAGCGTAAGTTCAACGTGCCGTTCGTATGCGGAGCCAAGGACCTTGGCGAGGCATTGCGCCGCATAAACGAGGGTGCCACCATGATACGTACCAAGGGAGAGCCTGGCACTGGCGACGTGATACAGGCAGTTCGTCACATGCGTATGATGCAGAGTGAGATACGTCGCCTTGCATCTATGAGTGAGGACGAGTTGTATGAGGCAGCAAAGCAGTTGCGCGTGCCATACGAGCTGGTACAGTATGTACATGAGAATGGTAAGCTGCCGGTAGTGAACTTTGCAGCCGGAGGCGTGGCAACACCAGCCGATGCGGCACTTATGATGCAACTGGGAGCAGAAGGCGTCTTCGTAGGTAGCGGTATATTCAAGAGCGGTGATCCGGTAAAGCGTGCACAGGCTATAGTGAAAGCCGTTACCAACTATAACGATCCGAAGATCATAGCCGAACTGAGCGAAGACCTTGGTGAGGCCATGGTAGGAATCAATGAAAGCGAGATAGAACTGCTCATGGCTGAGCGAGGAAAGTAAAAGTCACCATGAATACAAAACCGACTCTCGCCGTCCTTGCCTTGCAAGGCGCATTCCTTGAACATCAGCAGATGCTCGAAAGACTCGGAGTGGGTAGCAAGCTCATACGAAACCTTGATGACTGGCACGACTATGCTGTACAGCAGGGTAGGAAAGGACTGATAATACCAGGTGGAGAGAGCACTGCCATGACACGTATTATAAAGGATGAAAACCTCTACGAGCCAGTGCGCACTGCCATTCTCGGCGGCATGCCGGTGTTTGGTACTTGTGCCGGACTGATAATGCTTGACCATGAGCATCTCGATACCATGGATATCAAGGTAAAACGCAATGCCTACGGCAGGCAGCTCGGCAGTTTCTATACAGAAAACACCTTCAAAGGCACCACGGTGCCTATGACCTTCATCCGCGCTCCATACATAGAGGATGTAGGCAATGGTGTAGAAGTACTGTCAGTGGTTGACGACCATATCGTTGCCGCCCAGCAAGGCAAGCAGCTTGTCACCTCATTCCATCCCGAACTGAATGACGATACTCATATACACGAATACTTCCTTAGCCTTATCGGTTAAGGAAGTTTTTTATTTGCATAGAATAAAAAACTCCGGAAAAATTTGCTGATTAGGACTTTTTGATGTAACTTTGCCATGAAATCTAAATATATAAAATAGATTATGAAGAAATTAAGATTCATCTTATTGACGGTGGCGGTAACCCTGTTGGCAGGTTGTGGCACCACATCACGAGTACCCATAACGGGACGTAAGCAGAGCCTTTTGGTTAGCAATGAGCAGGTGCTCAGTCTGAGTACCCAGCAGTACGCGGAGTACATGAAGACGGCGAAGGCTTCAACCGATGCCAAGAATACAGCAATGGTAAAGCGTGTAGGACAGAAACTTGCCGCTGCCGTAGAAGAATATCTCAAGGCAAACGGCCTTGCAGAGGAGGTAAAGCAGTATGCATGGGAGTTTAACCTTGTGCAGAATAAGGAGGTCAATGCCTTCTGTATGCCTGGTGGTAAGATCGTAGTCTATGAGGGAATACTGCCTGTTACGCAGAATGAGGCATCGTTGGCTATAGTACTCGGACACGAGATAGCCCATGCAGTGGCAAAACATTCGGCAGAACGTCTCAGCAATGCCTACAAGCAGCAGGTGGGACTACAGGTGCTTGGCGGTGTAGCTCAGGCAGCAGGTGCAAGCTCTTCTCTGCAGAACCTTGGTGCAGCAGTGCTTGGCGTAGGTGCACAGGCATGGTCATCAGGTTTCTCACGCAGTCAGGAGAGTGAGGCAGACCATATCGGACTGATATTCGCTGCCATGGCAGGCTACGATCCTAGTGTGGCAGTAGCATTCTGGGAGCGCATGGCATCAAAGGGCAACAGTTCCAACTCTATCTTCAGCGACCATCCATCAGACGAGAAGCGCATAAAGCAGATAAAGCAGTGGCTGCCAGAAGCACAGTCATACTATAAGAAGTAAGCATTTATTTTCATTTCTTATACATATAATCAGCGCCATATTATGTTTGTAGTATGGCGCTGATTTAGTAATGACAAATTACACAGAATCCACCTAAAAACTGCTGCTGCATGGCTGTCCCGTACATACGAAATGTACATTTTGTCCTATTCCGCCACCTTCGTTAAGTCGAAATTAAGGGCTGTATTTCAAAAAAGTTTGTGGCTGGTCGGTTTTATCGACATTCTCAGCGACTTGTAACTTACTGATATTCAGCAAAGGCATTTGAAGAAACAGCGTAAAATGATATTTTTCGGGTTGTCAAAGCTATCATTTTACGCTGTCAAAGCTATCATTTTACATTGTCAAAGCTATCGAATTACATCGTAAAAGCTATGCTTTTACATGAAAATGAGGAAAATCACCCTGCCAAAAGGTTTTTTGGGGCATTTTTCTAATGCCCATTCTATCTGTTTTGAATTTTTCCGTGAACTTTTTTCAGTCCCCTAAATATCAAAAATGTCCTATACCGACAATGTCAGAACCCACCTATACCTATCCTGCGGGCATAGCCTGCAAGGAAGTAAAAAATATAATTTTCTCTCAAATTCCTTCTCCTATAAAGAAAAATGTATTATCTTTGTACTGTCAATATCCTTTACGAACCATTACAGAACGATGAACGATACCCACACATCAGAACAACGTCATGCCAACATGGCTGCCATCCACGGTAAGAATACGAAGCCGGAGATGGTGGTGCGCAGATGGTTGTGGGCGCATGGCTTCCGCTATAGGGTAAACCATCCGCGGCTGCCAGGCAAACCCGACATCGTGCTGAGGAAGTACAAGACGTGCATCTTCGTTAATGGTTGCTTCTGGCATGGACACCACACGCAAATGCATAATTCACAATTCATAATCGAAAGTTCTGATTGCTGTAAGATTCCTAAGACTAACCGGAGTTTCTGGGTAAGCAAGATAATGCGGAACAAGGAGCGTGACCTGAAAGTGCAGCAGCAGCTTGCCACGATGGGTTGGCACTGCATTACGGTATGGGAGTGCGAGCTGAAACCTAAGGTACGCGAAAAAACATTGGAGTCGCTGGTATATACCCTCAACGGCATTTTCCTGCAAGACCACCGTATCAGACGCTATGAAATGCCAGAGGAAGAATCCATGATGGCGGCAGAAGAATGATTCTGCAGTATAGGTGAATTTTATGTCCTGGATTAATTTTGACAGATACATATATATAATGACTCAACTTTCTGAAGTTCGGATAGTTTGAGGAGTTCTTGCTTACGCAAGCGTCACTGCGTGACGAGCGAAGGGGAGTTAAGGGGAGTAAAGAGGAGTTAGGGGACAATACCTAACCCCTCGAAAACAAGCCCGACTCCTCAAAAAGGGAAAAGCAGAAGTAATGTCCTTTAACTCCCCGAGCGGCTGAAAAGCCGCGATAACTCCCCTTGACTCCTTTTAACTTCCCAGAAATGAGCAAACTTGAATATAATGAATATAGGAGTAAGAATGATTTGTGCCGCCGCTATCGTACTGGCGTTTGCACAATGCAGCGTGGGGAATGGTGGCACAGCATCCAATGGAGATGCACTGCCGCCAGAGCCAGATTATAGTGATACTACGCAGTGGTATATAATAGACAGGCAAGGAAAGGCAGACTTGTTCTATGTGGTATCAACGGAGACAGGTGACTATACCCTTGACGACAGCATTACGTATCACTATGCCAATACATATAATGACAGTGTGCGTGGTCCGCTTTTCGGTGAGATGAAGGGAGTGGAGCGTCTTGTCTGCGGTGACATGAATTTCTATTCGCCGTACTATCGCCAATGCTCCATGCAGAGCTATACAAGCGACAGTATGGCCCTGACACGTATGCCTGTACCTGCTGAAGATGTAAGGAGAGCGCTTGATTACTACCTGAAAAACAAGAACGAAGGCAGACCGTTCATTCTTGCCGGTTACAGTCAGGGTGCAATGATATTACTTGACCTTGTAAAGGAATTGGATGATGAGGCTTACGGTCGTATGGTGGCACTGTATGCCATTGGAGCAACGGTCAGTAAGGAAATGTTGGAAGATAACAAAGATAGGATAAAGGCTGCACGATGTGCTGACGACACAGGCGTGACGATATGCTATAATTCAGTGCGTGATAATAAGTGTGCGTTAAAGTTCCTTGAAGAAAGTGCGGTAGCCATCAATCCCGTAAACTGGTGTATTGATTCCACTCCTGCCACCTTGGTTACCGAACCGTCGCCATTGCGATTTGGCAAGGAACAGAAGAAAGATACGCTGACGGTGCACCTTGACACCGTCACAGGGCTCCTTAACGTAAGCGGATATACAGGCAAAGACTACATACTGCCTCTGATAGGCAAGGATGGCAACTACCATTCGCGCGAAGTGTGGCTGTATCGCAACCAGCTAAAGGAAAATATGAGATTAAGGAGTAATAAGATGATAAAGACATTGGGGAAGGGTAGGGACTGACAATCCCATCTATTCTTCTACCTCACAGCGCATGAATCCCATCTTCTTCGCTTTCTCCTGATTCATGACGAAATATACCACCTCGCCTTCATTGCACAGTTCACCTTTGCTGTTGGTAATCTCTGCATGTATATATACGAGGCTGCGTTCCTGCTTTGTGATGTGAGCACGTATGGTAAGCTCAGGGTCGGTTGTCGATACCGCTTTGCGGAATCTCACGTTTAGCTTCACGGTATAGCCGCTTGTCTGTAGTTTCCGCGTCACCACCCATCCGCACACCTCGTCAATCAGAGTGCTGAGTATGCCACCATGCACGGTGTCTATCCATCCCTGATAGTGCGTACCAGGATGCCATGTGCTTACTACGTCGTCGCCGTCTTCGAAGAACTCCATGTGGAGACCGAAGGGATTGTTCGGTGAACATCCGAAGCAGTTGTATTTCGGATGTCCTATCCATGGGTTTAGTATTCGTTTCATAATTATTGAAGGTTTACCGTTTTACTATATCAGACAATACCAGTCCGGCAAGCATGAAGCCGAAGATGGCAGTGATATGCGCAAGTGTGCCGTTTACCTGTGCCTTTGAAGAGCACCATTCGTGGTTGAGAAGAGCCTTGTCGCCCGGACCGTCAACAGCCTTCGGACATACACACTGCGCAGCACCGCAGGCTGCATTCTTACCCTCGTTCTCAAGCAGTTCGTCAGAATATATGCACTGAAACTTACGTGCAGGAAACTTGCCGTCGCGCTTGAAGCGCTTACGCAGCGCACGTGCCAGGGGGTCTCCCTGTACTTTCCAGAATTCTGCAGTGCGTATGCGTGTAGGGTCGAGCTTCAGCGCAGCACCCATGGAGGAATAAAACTTAGCCTGCGTGCGTGTAGCCATCAGTATCAACAGTGCCTTGTCCTTCAGCGAGTCGATGGCATCTACGATTACGTCATACGTGTCAATGTGAAACTCCGCAGCAGTTTCCTCGCAGAATATCTTCTGCAGTGCAGTGATCTCTGCCGCAGGGTTGATGCTCAGCAGACGCTCACGCAGCACATCTACCTTAACCTGCCCTACAGTCTTGGTGGTAGCCATCAGCTGACGGTTCACATTAGTGATACACACACGGTCTGAATCTACTATGGTGAGATGCTGCACCCCACTGCGCACCAGACTTTCAGCGCACCATGAGCCTACGCCGCCTACACCGAATATGATAACGCGCTTTGAAGCTATGTCGTCCATGGCCTCTTTGCCTAACAGCAGTTCTGCGCGTCGGAATATCGCTTTTTCTATTGCCATAACGGGTGCAAAGTTACGTTTTTTTTTTCATACACGAAAGAAGTTTCACCGTTTTCTTCAATGCACTATCGTTGACGTTAACATATAATATGAGGTGGGTTCTAAAAATTCCCACGATTTAAATTAGTTTATTATATGAATATCATTATGTCATATTTTTGTTTTCTTTCAGTACAAACTGTTAGCTTCCGCGGTCACATAGCCCGCTATGCTTCCTTATCAGCTAACATTTTGCCCTTGAAACAAATTCAAAAATCTGACAGTGGGAATTATTAGAACCCACCTTTACCGTATTCACACAACTACATAAAAAAGCGAAGATACAAGAATAGAAAGTTTATCCATGCATCTTCGCTG
>DGHL01000026.1:474-9241 GCA_002392645.1 Prevotellaceae bacterium UBA3849 | reverse complement strand
CGCCCTTGCGTACACCATTCTTTACCGTATGGGAAGACCCACATGACTCACATTTCCTTTTATTCATACTAACTCTGCTTTTGGCTTTTGAAATGCCTACAAAGTTAGCATTTATCGGACTTTAAAAGGAGTCATATCCTGCAAAATGAGCTATTGAGCATTTTCAAACGTCGAATTATGCTTTGAAACGTTTGAATCACTAAAAACACCAGTAACAATCAATATTTGAAGGGTGTTCTATCCTGCAATTTGAGCTATAGGTCAAAAAAATCAATTTGTTTGTGTTCGCCCTTTTGTTTTGCGGACTGAGTGTGTTCACCTCTTGCTCGGATTCAGATGACAATCCAGCGCCAATTCCACAGAATGAACGTGAAACGTTTGAGAAACAATTCTCACAGGATATGCAGACCATGGCCGACGAGTTCCGTTTTGACGCTGCCGCGCAGACCACCTCTTCTATTAAGGAATTTATTGACGCACTCGATGAGGATGCGTTGGCAGAAAAGGTATGGACAGTGATATCAAATCTTATTGGCGGTCTGCAGAGCACCAATATGGCAGACCTGACAGTTCAGGACCAAGCTGCCGTTGCCGCCTGTCTTAAGGAACGTCTCGGTATGACTGACGATGATATTGCGAACTTGCAATCGTTCGTTGTGGTGGATGCCTACAATAGCATCGGTAAACTGAAGATGGCGTTTAAGGAAGGACAGTGCACCATCACTAACGATGCGGAGGCTTTCACCATAGAGAATACCAATGCACAGGGACAGACATCAACCTTAACCCTGAAGTTCAACGATGAGAGAGACGGTCTCTGCTTCTTCCTCAATGTCTATGGCAACCCTATAGCTATCCAGTTGCCTAAGAAAATAACAGTGTCGAAGACTACTCTGCAGGGTGAAACATTCACCGGTACTATCAATCTTACCACGGTTGATGCAAATCAGTCAAAGTATGTGAACTTCAAGTTGCACGGCTGGAATGGCTACGGCAAGCTGAGCTATAATGTGAATAGTCGCAAGGAGAATATCAATATGGATGTAATGCATACTTCTGAGGGAGCCTTTGACCTGGTTGCGGCTTTCGACATCAACGGTAAGGAGATGTTACGTGCGGTGGTCAACGACATGCATGATGCCTATACGGATGAAGAAATAGAGAGCGAGGAGTTCAAGGAGATGCGCGACATGGGGGCATTCTTCAGTGCCGCATACGACGTGTTGAAGGCTCTCAAGGGCAAGAGCGTTGACAATATATCCATCACCATGAACGACAATATGGTTGTTAAGGGTAAGGTGGACGACGTGGCGAAGTCACTGCTGGCACTCGGCAACGTGCGCAAGCTCTATGGTTCAAAGCCAGGCAAGGAGGCTATTGACAAGTACACGCAAGAGCTCAATAAGAATGTTCATTTCACCATAAGCCAGAAGAATACGGGCATCACTGCTGACGCTACGCTGATTACGGCTCAGAAGAATCTGACCAACGGTGAGTATCAGCCTGTAGTGGCACTCAAGTTCAAGGGCGAGACTGAGGCATTGGCAATGTTTGAGCGCATGACCGACAAGGACAAAGAGAACTACAAGAAGATGTTTGACAACCTTTCTCCGTTGGTACAGGAGATATCTGGAATGATAGAAACAGCGAAGGGTAAGGTGCAGAAGATTGGCAAAGCTATCAAGAATAATCTCCAGGGGCAACATTCGTAGATAAATAAAAAAATCTTTGTAATCCTTAAATCTGTGGTCGTTTATCAACTTCAGAAACTTGAATAAAAAATAAGGTGTGAACTCATTCAATGGGTTCACACCTTATTTCTATAAGTAGGTATGTATTTTAGTAAGCTTGTTCGTGCACACCGGCTACGGCACGGCCTGAAGGCTCGTTCATGGTCTTCCATGCCTCGTCCCACTCAAGCGCCTTGGCGGTGGAACATGCCACGCTGGCCTCGTGAGGCACGGCACGCGCAGCGCTGTCGCTTGGGAAATGTTCCTCAAAGATAGAGCGGTAGTAGTATTCCTCCTTACACATAGGGGTATTGATAGGGAAACGCTCGGCAGCGTGGGCCATCTGCTCGTCGGTGACGGCGGCAGAGGTAATCTCCTTCAGCGTGTCAATCCATGAATAGCCTACGCCGTCAGAGAACTGCTCCTTCTGGCGCCATGCCACGCTCTCAGGCAGTAGGTCGGCAAATGCCTCACGCACCAGTTTCTTCTCCATCACGCTGCCCGGACACATCTTATGCTCGGGGTTGAGCGACATGGCAATGTCAAGAAACTCCTTGTCGAGGAATGGCACACGACCCTCCACACCCCATGCACTGAGCGACTTGTTGGCCCTGAGGCAGTCATAGAGGTGCAGTTTGGAGAGCTTGCGCACTGTCTCCTCATGAAACTCCTTCGCGTCAGGAGCCTTGTGGAAGTAGAGGTAGCCGCCGAAGACCTCGTCGGCGCCTTCGCCAGAGAGCACCATCTTGATGCCCATCGACTTGATGACGCGTGCCAGCAGGTACATAGGCGTAGAGGCACGCACGGTAGTCACGTCGTAGGTCTCTATATAGTATATCACGTCGCGTATAGCATCCAGTCCCTCCTGTATTGTATAGTTTATCTCATGGTGCACGGTGCCGATATGCTCAGCCACCTCACGAGCCTTGGCAAGGTCAGGCGCACCCTTCAGTCCGACGGCAAACGAGTGCAGACGAGGCCACCATGCCTTTTCCTCGCCGTCACTCTCCACACGGTGGGCAGAGAACTTCTTAGCGATGGCCGACGTGACGCTGCTGTCAAGTCCGCCAGAGAGCAGTACGCCGTAAGGCACGTCGCACATCAACTGACGCTTCACCGCAGCCTCCAGGCCTTGCTTTACAGCCTCCACGCTGTCCTTGTATGACAATGCTGCTGTTTCGCCAATCTCGCCCTGGCAGTCAGCAGGCATCTTCTCCATCCACTCACGGGTGTACCATTTCTTAAGCGGCGTTTTAGGATATGAGCTTGCAGAATCAGAGCTGCAGCCATAGACGTAGTGACCTGGCAGGAAAGGCTCATACTCATCACAGAAGCCTTCGAGCGCCTTCAGTTCAGACGCTACATACACCTTGCCGTCCTTGTCATGACCTATATATAAAGGTATGACGCCGATAGGGTCGCGACCTATGAGATATTCGTCGGTCTCCTCATCGTAGAGGGCAAATGCGAAGATGCCGTTCAGACGCTCGAATATCCATGAAGGGTCGTCACAACCCATGCGTTTCCAGTCGCGATAGAGCGCAAGGATAACCTCACAGTCGCTCTTCGTCTGGAAGTCATAGCGTCCGTCATACCACTTGCGTATCTCGCGGTGGTTGTAAATCTCACCATTCACAGCCAAGACAATCTTCTTGTCGGGCGAAAATAGAGGCTGCTGTCCCGACTCAGGATCGACGATGCTGAGACGCTCATGGGCGAGGATGGCACTGCCGCCCACGTAGATACCGCTCCAGTCAGGACCGCGGTGACGTATCTTTTGGCTCATCTTGAGAGCCTTCTTGCGCAGTTCGGGTGTCTGCTCCTTAATCCCGAATATACATGCTATTCCACACATATTATATATCTTATTTGGTTTGTGTTAAGTTTGCGTTTGATGAGAATCCCACCCCCACTCTCTGTTGTTGGGGAGAGTAGGGGAGGGCTTCTGTGTTATGGTTTGATTGTAAATCCTGCTACGAGGTAACCTTTTTTCGTGCTTGGGTTACATATACCCTCGACGAAGACAGGAATACAGAAATTCTTGTAAATCTTGATATCCTTAGTGGCACGTAATGAGACGTTTGTCACGGCAAAACCGTTGGCGTCACCATAGAAAGACGTTGCATAAGGTACTATGCCGACAGCGGCACTCCAATCACAAGTGGCGAGTTTGAATGGTGCACTCAGTTCCAAATATGATGAGTAAGCGCGTTTGCCGCTCTTGTTAATACCGTCAGCACCGGCGATGTTAGTGTACCAGTTGATGGCGGCGAAGTCGAAGTCGTATCCGACGAAGGCCTCCCATACGTGCTGTGTGTCGTGAGAGCGATACTCAAAATATTTGTTATCAGCCCCGTATGACGAGAAGTAATAGTCTGTTATACCTACTGTGAAACCCTTCGCGGTGTATGACAGGGTGAGGTCAAACTCCTTGTCGTCGTACTTGTCAATGAATCCGAAGTTGCCCCATGCGCTGAGCGAAAGCCCTTTGTATGACAACTCTGCCGATGGCTGTATGGCAGCATCGCCCAAAGCCTGCCCACGCCAGATATAACGTGAAACCACGTCGGCACTTACAGATCCTTCTATCTTATCTTCCGCAGATGCGGTGGTGAAGCCTGCCAGCGCTGTGGCGGCAAGAGCTATAAACTTTATTGTCTTCATAATGTGTCTTTTTTTTTGTAAATAAACGAGTGAACTGTTTGTTTTATTGTGCATGCATACGCCTATGCAGTTCGTAGCCTGTTAGTTATAGCATGCCTCGCCATGCTCGTATACATCAAGGCCTTCCTCTTCTATTATGCGGTCGCAGCGCAGTCCGTGTGTCTTCTTTATTATGGTAAAGAGTATCATGCCGATGCAGAATGCGAATACTGCCACTGCAGACGCACCGAGCAACTGAACGCCGAAGTTTGCCTCTACGCCATCGATGGCTGAGTCGCAAAGCACACCTGTAAGGACAGTGCCGAGGAAACCACCTACGCCATGAACAGATACGGCACCTACTGGATCGTCTATCTTGCAAACCTTATCGATGAAAGATACAGAGAAACACATGACTATGCTGACTACGGCGCCTATCAATGCTGCCGATGCAATGCTTACGCAGTCGCAACCTGCTGTGATACCTACAAGTCCTGCCAATACACCGTTGCATACCATTGACAGTGAAGGCTTCTTGTCGAACAACCATGTGTAGGTCATTGCTGCTATGCCACCGGTGGCTGCTGCCATGTTGGTCGTTACGAATACATGCGACATGCTTACTGCGTTGGCATAACCGGTGGCAGCTACTGTAGAGCATGGGTTGAAGCCAAACCATCCTACCCACAGGCAGAATACGCCAAGGGCGCAAAGTACGAGGTTGTGACCTGGTATGGCACGGCTCTTTCCATCCTTGCCATACTTTCCTACTCGTGGTCCGAGTACTATTGCACCGGCAAGTGCCAAAGCACCACCACACAGATGAACTACCGTAGAACCGGCGAAATCGTGGAATCCCATCTCAGAGAGCCATCCACCGCCCCATGACCAGTGACCTTCCAATGGATATATCAGGGCAGAGATGAGTATGGAGAACACTACATACATAGAGAACTTGGTGCGTTCTGCCATGGCGCCAGATACAATCGTGGCGCTAGTGGCGCAGAATACCGTCTGGAAGATAAACGTACATTCTGCAGGAACATTAGAGTCTGTGCCGATAAAGGTAAAGCCTTCCCATCCGAAGAAAGCGTTGCCGGCACCATACATTATGGAGAATCCGATGATCCAAAACAATACTGTGCCGCACATGAAGTCTACAAAGTTCTTCATAAGTATATTAGCGGCGTTTTTAGACTGTGTGAGTCCGGCCTCCACCAGTGCGAAGCCAGGCTGCATCCAGAATACTAACATGGCACCGAGACACACCCATAGTGTGTCGAGTCCGTTTACATAGTCCTTTGCCTCCTCCATTACTGCTGCGAGGGGCATTATAGTCATTATGGTATCCATCATAATACAAATCTTTTTAAAGGGTTATTTCTTATCTGCCAATACTGTGTCACCATGTTCGCCGGTGCGTATTGAGAAGCAGTCTATCACGTCGCTCAGGAAGATGCGTCCATCACCTACATTGCCGGTATGTGCTACTTCCATTATTGCATTTATGGTGGAGTCAACAAACTGTTCGCGGCATACTATCGTTATAGCTACGCGCTCAATTACATCTGTGCTGTATTGGATGCCGCGGTAAACTCTCTCCTGGCGGCTCTGGCCTATGCCATGCACATCGTGGTATTCAAACCAGTCGATGTCAGAACTGAGCAAAGCCTCTTTTACATCCTGAAATTTAGTTTTGCGAATAATCGCCTCAATCCTTTTCATAATTAAAGCCCTTTCTTTTCTTTGGTGATAATTTGTGTCGTTGTGTTTGTGTTGTTGTGTTAAGATGAAACTTTTTCAGCGCTTTTTGTTTCGTTTTGTCTTTTTCTGAGTGCAAAGTTAATACAATCTGATGAATTATATGATAATTTATAGTCATTCTGTAAAGTATAGACCGTACAAACTTACAATCTGAAAGAAAACGATGCTGATTACGTAGTAGATTGTTATATTTTCGTAGCTTTTGCTTACAAAAACAAAACAAAGTCTATTTGAAAGTGTTATTTTGATAATAAATTAGTTGTTATTTAAACAAAAAGTATTAATTTTGCAATCAGAAAAAGATTAATGCAAGCAAACGAAAGGAAAAAGTAACATTTTGATTTTCATTCAGCGAAAGTATTACAGGCCTTATATATTATATAATAAGGTATATATACGATCCTGACAGCGAGCAAGGCAAACTTTAACAAACTAATAAATAATAAAAGGAGAAGAAAAATATGGCATTAGTAAACGAATATTTCCTGCGACTGTCGAGCAACTATCTCTTTGCCGACATAGCCAAGAAGGTGAACGCCTACAAGGTGTCGCATCCGAAGGTTAAAGTGATAAGCCTTGGAATAGGCGACGTGACGCGTCCGCTTGTGCCGGCTGTGACAGAGGCCATGCACAAGGCCGTTGAAGAGATGGCGTGCAAGGATACCTTCCGTGGATACGGTCCGGAGCGTGGCTATGACTTCCTGCGCGAGGCAATCATAAAGAATGATTTCCTTCCTCGCGGCATAAAGCTTGACGCATCAGAGATATTCGTTAACGATGGTGCTAAGAGTGATACGGGTAACATCGGCGACATCGTACGCTGGGATAACTCGGTGGGTATCACCGATCCTGTCTATCCTGTCTATGTGGATTCAAACGCCATGATAGGACGTGCCGGTACATGCACCGACGGTAAGTGGAGCAACATCACATATATGCCTGCCAACGCAGAGAACGGTTTCTGTCCGAAGATTCCTGACCATCGCGTGGATATGATTTACCTGTGTTATCCTAACAACCCTACGGGCACTGTGCTTACAAAGGAACAGCTGAAGCGTTGGGTGGACTATGCCTTGAAGAACGATGCAATCATCTTCTATGACGCAGCCTATGAGGCTTTCATCAGGGAGGACGACATTCCTCATTCCATATATGAGATACGTGGTGCTAAGAAATGTGCCATCGAGTTTCATTCTTATTCCAAGACGGCTGGATTTACCGGCATACGCTGCGGTTACACCGTTATACCTAAGGATGTGAAGGCTATGACGCTTGACGGCAACAAAGTGGAGCTGAATCATCTGTGGGAGCGCAGACAGTGCACTAAGTTTAATGGCACGAGTTACATTTCACAGCGTGCTGCCGAGGCTACATACACGCCGGAGGGCAAGGCGCAGACTAAGGCGGTGATAGACTATTACATGGAGAATGCCCGTCTGATGCATGATGCACTTACCGAGATGGGCTTTGAGGTGTATGGCGGAAAGAATGCTCCTTATCTGTGGGTGAGGACTCCGCACGGTGCACCGTCATGGAAGTTCTTTGAGGAGATGCTCTACGGCGTTGGCGTAGTGTGCACGCCGGGCGTGGGCTTCGGTCCTGCGGGCGAGGGATATGTACGTCTCACCGCCTTTGGTGAACGCGAAGACTGCCAGGAGGCTATGCGCAGGATAAAGGAATGGAAGGTTTGATGTTTAAGGTTGAAAGTTGAGAGTTGAAAATTGAATGTTGAAAGTTCTTTGCGGGACCTCCACGAAGTGCCTGAGCACCTATGGAGCGCAAGAAAGCGTCACTGCGTGCCGAGCGGAGGGATGAAAGTTGAAGGTTGAAGGTTGAAAGTTGAAGGTTGAAAGTTGAGAGTTTGAGACATAAAAAAATAAAATAAAACAAACACAAATAATAATTATTCCCGTCAAATCCCACGGCGGTTAGTACTCTCTTCATGAAAGTGAAGGGCAGGTGTGGGGTTGTTATTATGGCAAGTTTAAGATTTCAGGTAGTGGGCGAGGCTTTCAAGAAGCAGCCACTTGACGTTCCTGCACCAGCAGAACGTCCGTCAGAGTTTTTTGGCAAGTATGTGTTTAATAAGCAGAAGATGTTTAAGTACCTGCCAAAGAAGGTGTATTACAAGATGCTTGACGTCATCGACAACGGTGCTCCGCTTGATCGTGCCACTGCCGACAAGGTGGCTGAGGGCATGAAACAGTGGGCTATGGAACTGGGTGTCACTCACTGCACTCACTGGTTCCAGCCGCTTACCGATACTACTGCCGAGAAGCATGATGCTTTCGTGGAGCACGACTGGAAGGGTGGCATGATTGAGGAGTTTGAGGGCAAAAGCCTCGTTCAGCAGGAGCCTGACGCTTCTTCATTCCCATCTGGTGGCATACGCTCTACCTTTGAGGCTCGTGGCTATTCTGCCTGGGACCCTACGTCACCAGTATTCGTTATCGGCGACACGCTGATGATTCCTACGGTATTCATCTCTTATACAGGTGAGGCTCTCGACTACAAGACTCCTTTGCTGAAGGCCCTCAGTGCTGTCAACAAGGCTGCCACAGAGGTGGTACACTACTTTAACCCTGACGTAAAGAAGGTCGTGTCAAACCTTGGTTGGGAACAGGAGTATT
>DGHL01000026.1:0-426 GCA_002392645.1 Prevotellaceae bacterium UBA3849 | reverse complement strand
AGGAGTATTTCCTCGTTGACGAGGGTCTCTACTCTGCCCGTCCAGACCTCCTTCTTACTGGCCGCACGCTGATGGGCCACTCTTCTGCAAAAGACCAGCAGATGGACGACCACTACTTCGGTGCAATACCTGAGCGCGTGGCTGCCTTCATGAAAGATCTTGAGATTCAGGCTTTGGAGCTGGGCATTCCTTGCAAGACCCGCCATAACGAGGTGGCACCAAACCAGTTTGAGCTGGCTCCTATCTTTGAAGAAACCAACCTCGCCGTTGACCATAACATGCTCATCATGTCATTGATGAAGAAGGTGGCACGCAAGCATGGCTTCCGCTGCCTGCTCCACGAGAAGCCTTTCGACGGCATCAACGGTTCGGGTAAGCACAACAACTGGAGTCTCTCTACCGATACAGGTATCCTGCTCCATGCTC
>DGHL01000106.1 GCA_002392645.1 Prevotellaceae bacterium UBA3849 | reverse complement strand
GGGAATTATTAGAACCCACCTTTAAAAACCAACGTAAAAAGTCTGTCAGTATTCAGCACCGTGTTCATCATGCAATGTATTTCCTCCGATGTCACACTGTCTATCTTATCCAACAGCCGTTGATTATCCTTCAGCTTATTATAATGAAGGTATTGCTTTGCCATATCTATGGCATAATTCTCCTTATTCTGCGCAATGAGTGCTATCTGCCCCTTAATCTGCCTTTTTGCAGCTTCCAGCCTTGACTTTGACAGAGGTGTGCGTGCAAGCCTTCTTAATTCACTCATGGTGAGTCGTCGACAACGAGCACTGTCACTGTGGTCACATCCGAAATACACAGTCCATACCAACGTGTCCGTGTACGTTGTCAATACACTCTCTACACTATAAACCAATCCACGCTTCTCCCTCAGGGCTATGTTAAGACGCGAATTCATACTTGGTCCGCCAAGCATATTGTTTACAAGAAAAAGCGGTATGCGCCATCTTTCAATGTCTTGCTGTATAGCCGTACCCGTCATTATATGTTGCTGATGCGTACCATGATCCACGCTTTTTGTCTTCCCTCCTACCCCATTCTCTATTCTCACAGGTTTTGCATACGTCAGCGCTTCTGTAGCATTACACGTTACCGATGCCGATGCAAAAATCCTCTCCAACCTCTTGACCAACTTATTGAAATCCACACTGCCCAAAACATAGAATACGGCATTGTCCGGCCTGTACAACCTACCCGTAAATCTCTTGCAGTCTTCAGTCGTAAAGCCACGCACTGTTTCCGGAGTGCCCAACACGTTGTGTCCTAAGTCTTGTGAATGGAACAATTCGTTCTCAAATTCATCGTAGATAAGTTCTGCCGGTGAATCATTGTAGCTCTCTATCTCGTCACATACCACCTCTACCTCTTTGTCTATCTCTGTCTGCGGATACACACTGTTGAACACCATGTCTGACAATACCTCTACCGCACGGTCAAAGTACTTGTTCAGTATTGCTGCATAGTACACTGTTTCCTCCTTCGCAGTATATGCATTCAGTTCTCCGCCAACGCTCTCAAGCGAATTTATTATCTTTAGCGACGACAGTTTCTCCGTACCCTTAAACGTCATGTGTTCGCAGAAGTGAGCCAGTCCTTCCTCCGTCCTTTCATCTTTGCCCGTCAAGCGTTCGTTGCGTGCTCCTGCCTTTATTGCATAGCCGCAATATACGACGTTACTGTTGCTCTCCAACTGTATAATTCGCAAACCACAGTCAAGTTTATGTGTATTGTAGCAATTCATTGTCGTGCAAAGTTACTAAACTTTTTTGACATGGCAAAATATTTACTTTGGTAATTAATCTATAGTCCTATCTTTATGCCATTTATCCTTTGTTTTGATTTATTTTATGTAACTTTGCACACGTTTTTTTAACAGAACAAACAAAAGATACGTTAATGAAAAAGTTTTTCAGCACTTTATTCCTGGCATTCATTGCTAATCTGTGCGTTTCAGCACAGACATCATTGGGCATGACCATACACTTCAAGACAGACTCCGTAAACATCCAGGAGTCTCAGTATGCCATTATGGAAATGATGGCGCAATATTTCAAGTCTCATCCAAAGGAATTGTTTTTCATTGGTGGCTTTACAGCCGACACGACGCCTAAAGACAAGATCGATTTCATTTGTGAGCAAAGAGCCCAGGCTGTCCGCAACATGCTTATCGAGAAATACGGCGTTGACGGCACATACATCATTGCCGTCGGTGTAGGTGTCAGCACCAAGTCTGAGGAGCGTGAGTTTAACGAGAAGGTGGAATTCTTCAAGAAGTAGGATTTCTCGCCCTCCCACCCCATTCTTCCCGCTTATGCGTAAAAAACTATTAAACGGTTAGACGAAATAATAAAGACAAGTTAAGATACGAGCCTTAAAATTTAAAAAATATCAAATCAAGAGTCAAAAATTCGTATTTAATAATTTTTGTGCTTAATTTTGCACACGAAAACAAAATGAAGCCTCTTTACTTCGCCGTATGTGAATACAACAATGTATATTAACATAAAAAGAAGTTAATAGAGATTTGATAAATTAAATTTTAAACTGTAAGATAATGAAGAAGATTACAAAAAACATCATGTCAGCAGTAGGTGTGATAGCACTTGCGCTCGGCACATCATTTACATTTTGCACAGTAGATAAAGCCATGGCTGCATCTCCTGCCGCTGTTGCAGGTCAGCCTGTTGACCTCACTATAGCAGCAGAGAAGGCTCTGCCATGTGTGGTTCATATAAAATACCTGCAAAACTCTAAGATAAAGGAGGTTGAAGTTCAGAGCGACCCATTCGGAGACATGTTCGACCCATTCGGTTTCTTCGGACAGCGTCAGCAGCAGGGACAGAAGCGCAAGGTGCAGACTCCTAAGAAGGAGGCTACCGGATCAGGCGTCATAATAAGCTCCGATGGTTACATCGTTACCAACAACCACGTCGTAGAGGGCGCCGATGAACTTATCGTCACTCTTAACGACAACAGAGAGTTCTCTGCACGCATCATTGGTACAGACAAGAATACCGACCTCGCACTCATCAAGGTCAACGCAAGCGGACTACCTGCCATAAAGGTCATTTCAAGCGACGACATCAAGGTCGGCGAGTGGGTTCTCGCCATCGGCCATCCACTCAACCTGCGCGCAACGGTTACCGCAGGTATCGTCAGTGCAAAGGCTCGTTCTCTCGGAGCAAACGGTGTTGAGGCTTTCATTCAAACCGACGCTGCAATTAACCAGGGCAACTCTGGTGGTGCTCTCGTTAATGCCAACGGCGACCTCATAGGTATCAACGCCATGCTTACTTCACCTACAGGAAGCAACATCGGATATGGTTTCGCCATTCCTACCACTATAATGAACAAGGTCGTTGCCGACTTGAAGGAATACGGCACCGTACAGCGTGGCCTGATTGGCATTCAGGGACAGGACGCAAGACTCTACATCGACTCTCAGAAGGAGCAGAACAAGGAGATCGACCTCGGCACCAATGAGGGTATCTATGTGGCAAAGGTCGTAGAAGACGGTGCTGCTGCTGATGCAGGTATTGAAGAAGGTGACGTCATTACCGCCGTGGATGGCCAGAAGGTAACGAAGATGGCAGAACTCCAGGAGATTCTTGCTACTAAGCGCCCTGGCGACAAGGTTACGCTGACCTACCTGCACAAGAAGTCAAAGAAGACCGCTCATGTCATTCTGAAGAACGAGCAGGGTAACACCAAGGTCGTGAAGGATGCAGATCTCGACATACTCGGTGCTGTACTGCGCGAGGTGAATGAAAAAGAGAAACAGGAACTCGACATCAAATATGGCTTGAAAGTCACAAAGGTCAACAGCGGTAAGTTCCGCGAACGTGGCATACCTGTTGGATTTGTAATCCAGACAGTCAACGAGGAACCTATGAAAGCTCTCTCGGACCTCAACGATGCAGTCAAGAGTGCAAGCAAGAGCAAGGATCCAGTGCTTTACATAAAAGGCTTGTACCCATCAGGCAAGAAGGAATACTTCACCGTGCCATTGGAAGAATCCAAGTAAAATCATTTTATAACCCATGAGTCAGGTGCTTCGTGCGCCTGGCTCTTTTATAGTTTTTAAAACCATCTTAATTCTCTATGGAATTTTTCAGACAGTCACTCTCCTTTCTCAGCGATATGCTATGGGGCTATCCTATGATCATATTGCTTATCGGTACTCACTTGTTTCTTTCTTTCCGACTGCGTTTCCCGCAGCGTCGTATCCTGACAGCAATAAAGCTTTCCGTCACTGACGACAAGGAGGGTAATGGCGATGTCAGTCAGCTCGGTGCGCTCTCCACTGCCCTTGCTGCAACTATCGGTACGGGCAACATCATCGGCATCGGTACAGCCGTGGCATTAGGTGGCCCTGGTGCAGTGCTATGGTGCTGGCTTACCGGCGTATTCGGCATGGCTACCAAATACGGAGAGAGTCTTCTTGCCGTGAAATATCGTCGCATGTCTGAAAAAGGATATATGGTCGGTGGACCAATGTATGCATTGGAGTACGGACTGAATGCCAAGTGGGCAGGTGTACTGTTTGCTTTGTTTACCGCTGTTGCCGCATTCGGCATAGGTAGCACAGTGCAGGCCAATGCCATCTCTACCCTTACTACCGAAGAGTTCGGCATCAGTCCATGGATTACGGCGTGCATCATAACTTTGTTGGTGGCACTGGTAGTGGTAGGTGGAATACAGAGCATAGCAAAGGTATGCACCGCCCTCGTACCTTCCATGGCCATGCTTTACGTACTGGGTTGTATCGTCATACTATGCTTTAACTATGAATACATATTACCTTCTGTAGAACTTATCGTAAGTGCGGCCTTTACCACTCAGTCTGCAGTGGGCGGCGTTGCCGGAGGCGGCATTATGTTAGCTGCACGCTACGGTATAGCACGCGGTCTTTTCTCCAACGAGTCCGGACTTGGTTCTGCGCCTCTCGTAGCAGCCTCTGCCAAGACAAAGAACCCTGTACGCCAGGCACTGGTCAGTTCCAGCGGCACCTTCTGGGATACCGTCGTAGTATGTGCCGTAACCGGTATCGTAGTAGTCAGCAGCATACTCAGCTATACCGACGCGCAGATACTGTCAGCAGAAGATCTTGACAAGGTATTCTACGCCAACATACAAGCAATCATGCCTAACATGGACGGAGGAACACTTACAAAGATAGCATTCAGCAAGATACCATTCATTGGTTCTACCATATTGGTATTCGGTCTCTATACGTTTGCCTTCTCTACGATACTCGGATGGTGCATCTACGCACAACGTGCAGTGGAATACCTGGGAGGCTATAAGATAGTAAAGGCTTACACCTATGTCTTCCTTGCCGTAGTATTCATAGGTGCCATAATGGAGCTCGACATGGTATGGACGCTCGCAGACATTTTCAACGCACTGATGGCTATACCAAACCTCTTCGCATTGATATTGCTAAGTAACGTCATAGCCAAGGAAACCGACAAATACCTATGGAACAATAATCTTGATAAAGACTGGGAATAAAACAATAAAGGTGGGTAGTTTGAACTACCCACCTTTTCTTTATTCTGCAACCTTCTTTATTCTATCACTCCTATTATATCCTTTATGCTTTCGCAACCATGACTGTCAAGCCATTGGTCTATGCCATCACGTACCTTTACCGTCACAGCCGGATCAAGGAAGTTTGCCGTTCCTATCTCTATCGCCGTTGCACCTGCCATGAAGAATTCTATTGCATCCTTTGCCGTACATATACCTCCAAGACCTACTACTGGTATCTTAACAGCCTTGCTTACCTGATGCACCATGCGCAGTGCCACCGGCTTTACAGCCGGACCTGACAGTCCACCTGTTCCTATAGACAGCAGCGACTTACGTTTCTCTATATCAATAGCCATGCCCATCAACGTATTTATAAGTGATACGCTGTCAGCACCCTCAGCCTCTACCGCACGTGCTATCTCGGCTATGTCCGTTACATTTGGCGACAGCTTTACTATAAGGGTCTTGCCGTAACGCTTACGCACCTCCCTTACGACACTGGCAGCACCTTCTGCCGATGTACCAAATGCCATACCGCCATGTTTTACGTTAGGACACGATATATTCAACTCTATGGCAGGTATATTCTCCAAATCGTTTATGCGAGCAGCACACTCACCATAGTCTTCTGGTGACGAACCGCTTACATTTACTATGAAATTGGTCTTGATATCCTTTATTTCCGGATATATATGTTCGCAGAAATAGTCCACGCCCTTGTTTTGCAGACCTACGCAGTTTAACATCCCGCTGGCAGTCTCTGCCATGCGTGGATAGTCATTACCCTCACGATGGTTCAGCGTGGTACCTTTTACTATTATACCTCCAATATCCTCCAGGGATACGAAGTCTTGAAACTCTACTCCATATCCGAAAGTACCCGACGCAGTCATTACCGGATTTTTCAGTTCCAGACCGCCGATGTTCACATTCAATTTTGCCATAACAAACTGATTCTTTATAGGTGGGTTCTAATAATTCCCACTGTCAGATTTTTGAATTTGTTTCGAGGGCAAAATGTCAACTGATAAGGGAGCATAGCGGGCTATGTGACCGCAGAAGTTAACAGTTTGCACCGAAAGAAAACAAAAATATGACATAATGTTATTCATGTAATTAACTAATTTAACTCGTGGGATTTTTTAGAACCCACCGCTCATAAAACGAACAACGGATTTTACAAATTATA
>DGHL01000018.1 GCA_002392645.1 Prevotellaceae bacterium UBA3849 | reverse complement strand
CATTCGCACGGAGGGTGACAGGACCACGGCATTTATTACGAAGGAAATGCGACGTGGGGCACGGAACACGGCACAGATGCTGGGGAACATTCGAGGCCTGACTTGGAATGCGGTGGACAACAGCGTGGAGTATAACGGAAAGCGAAACATCATTGTGCTGGTGGATAGTCTGGAGAAAGGTTACAGCTACGTGATGAACCTACATCATGTAAGGTTTGAGAAAGTTGAAATCATTGATCAACCGAAAGGGAAATACGAGGGATATGATGCACTCATCAATCTGGTGACAAAGAAAAACTATGAAGGCTATGAGGGCTATCTGCGTGCCAGTACAAGACTAATGCCTGCCGGACCGAATGCAGGCAAGTTCCTTTGGTTTGTCAATAGTGGTGCTTTCACTTACACGAGAAACAAATGGAATTTTGTTGCCAACGTGACGAGAATGTCTGATAACAAGAATGTACATCAGGAGTGGTATGAACGCACTTACCCCATGCAAGAGCTGACGGAGCGAGTACTGCACAATGACGAGACGAACGAGAAACTGTTAGACAATGTGGACTATCAAGTGAATCTTTCAGTGGACTATCAGCTCAATAAGAACCACTCCTTGTCGTGGGCTTACGTATATGACTACAACCGGGACGAGAACCAGCTAAACTATCTGTTGGAGCAGCGACACATGAATATTGGTACTATTGATACATTGGACGTGCATAGCATCAACAATACCTATAACCACAACCATAGCACTGCCCTGTTCTATCGGGGACGGTCAGGAGCGTGGAGTTATGAAGCAGACATCAACTATGTGTATAATCGAAACACGCCCGATAATACCTTTCAGCGTGGCCCGACCTTTACTCTGCGCAACCACTATAACGACCACATGCACTATACCCGCTTCCGATCTGGAGCAAGGCGCAGTTGGTATGACAACCGTCTGCAACTACAATTTGGCTATCACAACACATGGAAGGATTACGAACGCAAGGACTTCGATAGTCAGCAACAACTTAACAATAACGGATTTCTTCGCAACAATGGATGGTTTAACCTCTGGGGGCGGCTCGACAGCATTGGACACAACACGGCATCTGTTGGCGGCAGGATAGAACAGGTACATGTATGGAGTAACGGCATCGGAGATAACCAGTTGGTGTGGTCAATCAGCGCAATGTATTGGCACAAACTGACAGAGAAGAACTGGATACGCTTTAACTACGACTACGGCATCGGTCATCCCAACCAAAACCAGACATCGGCCTACGGTTACTTCACCGACTCGCTTACATGGAGCGGTGGCAATCCGTTTTTGCGCCCCAGCGTCAGCCATCAGTGGAAGGTATGGTTCGATGCCTGGTGGTGCTTCAATGCTCAGGCAGGTGTGACCTACGCGCCCAACACCATTACTGCCATCAGCGAACTGCGGCACGGAAGTCTGCCCAGTGGTGTGGATGGTGACTACGTTGCCAGCACATACGTCAACTCGCGTTACCTCTCGCCGTGGGTCAGTGTGTCGTTCACCAAGCGTTTCGCCAAGGACTTCGTCTATAAAGCTGACGCGCTGGCTGCCCTGCCCAGTGCCAAGTATGGGGATTTCAGCCAGCACGGCCATGAGTTACGCTTTAAGACCTCGCTGCAATACTACAACCATAAGTATCACCTGACAGCCTTTATGGCCTACGAGATGAACCACAATAAGATGGTTACTCCACAGACTTATTCAATCAACGACAAAGATGATTTGCTCTATATCTCCATCGACAAGACTTTTTTCCACGACCGTCTCAGTCTCAGTTTCTTGGCGATTTCTCCTCTCAAGTGGGGCGATGGCATCAGCAAGACTACCGTCGTGTCGCCGGCCATCCAGAGCACCAACTATTTCAATTCGTGGGAGAGCAACAACCGTGGTGCCCTTCAATTCACCCTCGTTTATCGCTTCATGGGCGGCAAGTCGGTGAGAGAATATAAAAGGGAAATGTCGGACGAAAGATAAAAAAGTATGCTCGGTGCGACATATTTCTTACTTTTGTGACTATATGTAGGTAGAACGCCCTGACAATGAAGACCGACGACGCAACAATCATAGCGCAAATACTGGCTGGCGAGACCAAAGAGTTCCGCCACCTGATGCGCCGTCATGGAGGCACATTGCTTGCCTTCATTGAGAGTGTCATAGGCAGTCGTGAAGAAGCAGAGGACATAGTGCAAGAAACTTTTATCAATGCATTCCGTTCACTCCGTCAGTATGATGATAGCAAGGCATCGTTTGCTACCTGGCTCCACCGCATAGCATACCATGAGGCTCTTCGACGAATGAAGCGACGACGGCTTCCCACGCTTTCATGGGACGAAGACGAAAGGCTGTTGAAATATGCCGAAGAGGCTGATACAGACGATTGGCTGACAGACATTACTGAAGAGCAGATGCAGAGACTTGACAAAGCCATCGACCTGTTGCCAGAGTACGACCAGATGCTCCTACGGCTCTACTACGAAGACGATATGCCTCTGAAAGAGATAGCCTACATACTCGACAGCGAGGCCAGCATACTGGCAAGCCGACTGCGACGAATCAGAAACAGACTGAGAAAAGAATTACAAAAGAACAGATGAAAACATCAAATGACATAAAACCCAAAGACGATGCACTCCGTCAGCTCATGCACC
>DGHL01000028.1 GCA_002392645.1 Prevotellaceae bacterium UBA3849 | reverse complement strand
ATGTTTAGCGGACAGTAATAATTCTTAATTCTTAATTCTCTGTATCAGAATTCGAAGTATTCAAATGACTCACCATTACCGCTGCCATCATCGAGTATGAAGCCATCTTCTTCATTCTCACTTTCAGTCTCCTTAGGCTTGCGTGGTGCCGGAGGATTCTTCAGGTTACCGTCTTTGTCAAACATATTGTATGTAGTGCGCAGCACGGTAAACTCGGTACGACGGTTCAGCGCATTGGCTGTCTCCTGCTCTGCCGGCTTCAGTTTGCTGATAAACTCCTCTGTCAGCACGTCGCCTTCGTTAAGCCACTCATAGCGCTCAGCCACCTTGCGACGTATCTTCTTCGGTTTCTCCTTACCATAGCCTACCGGAGACAGACGGTCTGGGGCTATACCTTTCTTAATAAGATATTTCACAACCTCCTCGGCACGCAACTGCGACAGGTATTTGTTATACTCAGCTGAGCCCTTATAGTCGGTGTGTGCTCCCAGTTCTATAGTAATGTTAGGATTCTCGTTGAGCAACATCACGAGCGAGTCAAGTGCCTGTGTACTTGATGGCAGCAACGTGGCTTTGTTGAACTCATAGAAGATATTGTCTATAAGCACCGGAGCGGTGATGCTGGCAAGTGGGAACTGCAGCGTATATGTCTCCGACACCTTCGACTGCGGTATCGTAAGTTCCTCCTTGTGGTTCAGGAATCCGGCGCATGTGCCTAACACTATGTATTCTACACCGGGATATACCACCAGTTCAAACGAACCGTCGCTCTTTACACTCAGGCGCTCATTGGTACCGTCGGTGCCTACTATGCGTGCCTCACCGGCATTAAGTTCATAGCCTTCCTGTTCGTATATCCATCCCTTTATGGTCTGCACCACCTCTGGATTCTCAAACCAGTATATATGGTCGTAGCCACGTCCGTCGCCACGACTTGACGAGAAGTAGCCACGGTTATGGTTACCCTCGAACGTCATGCCGAAATCGTCTGCCTGTGAGTTAAGCGGATATCCGGGATGCGTAATATGATACTGCAGGTCGTCGCCTATGCGTGCTATGAAGATGTCAAGTCCGCCCATGCCAGGATGACCGTCTGAAGAAAAGTAGAGGTCGCCGTTTGGTCGGAAGGTAGGAAACATCTCGTTGCCCGGAGTGTTTATCGGTTCGCCGAGATTCTCTACTCCCATAGTCACACCGTCGCTGATACGTGTGCGCCATATATCAAGTCCACCCTTGCCACCTGGCATGTCACTTACGAAGTACAGCCATCCTCCGTCAGGCGATACGGCAGGATGCGCAAAGCAAGACAATGTATCTTTGGTAATCTCGAAATCAACAGGTTTTGACCATGCAGCATCGGTACGCTTTGACACAACTATCTTGGCATAGCGTGGATAGTTGGCATCGTAGGTACACTGCGTCATGAACATCTGCTGACCGTCAGGCGTTATGCAGCATGCACCTTCGTCATAGTCACTGTTAAGTCCTGTACCTATAGGTTCAGGCTTGCTCCACCTGCCTTTGTCATCTTTCTCTGAAACGAATATGTCTGCCGACTTCATTCCTGTTACTCCGTTCAGTTCATCGCCAGCAGCATCGTTACGTGTCGATGTAAAATACAGGCGGTAATAGTCATCACCGTCAAGCACCGGCGAATAGTCATCGCGGCGCGAGTTGAACATATCTATCTTCTTGACTTTATATTGCGAACCTTCCTTCTTCCACTCTGGAGCCTTTATGGCAGACTCCAAACCGTTCTTCACGAGAATATTGTCGGGCAGGGAGTCCTGCAATGCCTCAAACTCTGCCTGTGCCACCTTATACTCACCATTCTCCAACAGCAGGCGTGCGTATATCAGTCTGTCGTCGGTAGTTGCGGTATTGTATCTTATAGCATTGCGAAAACCTCCCAAGGCCTTCTGTATGCTGTTTATGCGATAGTAGCAATGCGCCATCTTCAGCGCACGCTCTCCTCGCAGCTGCTTTTCCTTCGCAGGAGTCTTGGCATACGCCCTGCGGTAGTGGTCGGCTGCGGTAAAGTATTCACCTATGGCATAAGCCTTGTCGCCTTTCTTCACGAGTGTCTCTGCGCTGCAAGCACACATCAGCACTATGGTGAGTGCTATATATAATATGTGAGTATATCTATACATTAAAATGCAAGTGGGAATATGCGTCTTACGTTATCGGTGGTGATGTCAGCCACCTCGTCGGCTGTCACGCCGTATGCCTCTGCCATCTTTTCTATGATGTGAGGTATCATGCTGCTCTCGTTTCTCTCACCTCTGTGTGGCACTGGTGCCATATATGGCGAATCGGTCTCAAGCACTACGCGACTTAGCGGCACTACTGCCGGCAGAGTCTGTGGCAGGTTGCTCTTCTTGAATGTCAGCACTCCGCCTATGCCGAGCACGAATCCTTCAAAGGCGAGCAGTTCTTCTGCCTCATGCTCATTACCAGTAAAGCAGTGGAACACGCCACCGTGCAACCTGCCTTCATAGCGGCGCATTATCCTGACCATCTCATTCTGAGCCTTACGACAGTGTATCATCAGCGGCAAACCAGACTCCACAGACCATTCCACCTGCATCTCGAAGGCTGCCAACTGTTCTTTTTCATATTCGCGCGACCAGTAGAAGTCAAGTCCCACCTCACCGATAGCTATGTATGGGTAACTGACGGAGCGCATCTTCTCAATCACCTCCTTGTAGTCTGCCTTCACATCTTCCGGATGCAGGCCTATCATACCATAGCAATAGCCTGGATATTTATCGCACACAGCCCTTACGGTGTCAACCGAACCAAGGTTTATGCCTGGCACGAAAAGTTTGGTGGCACCGCTTTCCTTTGCACGTTGCACCACCATGTCGAGGTCGTCCTTAAACTCCTCACCGTCAATATGTGTATGAGTATCTATGTAGTTCATTATTTAAGTGAAAAGTGAAAAGTGAAGAGTGAAGAGTGAAAAGTGAAAAGTGAAAAATACAAGTTACGTTCGTTTCCACAAACCTCTTCTTAATTCACAATTCACAATTCTTAACTCTTAACTCATAACTCATAAATCATCGCCCGATCTCCCTCCCTCACAGGGAGGGCCGGGGAGGGTCTCTTAATCCTCAACTCACTTCTTCCTCTTCATCATCTTTGCGGCATAGTCACGCAAAGGTTTCTTCTTCTCTTCTGCCACGTTTACTGCGTCAAGCGCCTTGATGGCTTGCTGATAGTATTCCTCCATCTTCGCCTTTGCCATGCTGTCTATACCCAGTTTGTTGTATATGGCAGTGACTGCCGCCACCTTCTCTGCGCGGTCAAAGTCCTTTGCTGCAATCCATCTTTCCAACTCTGCCTTGTCATTACCCTCTGCCTTCTGCAGGGCATTGATAAGCATGTATGTCTTCTTATTGCTCGTAATGTCACCGCCTATCGCCTTGCCGAACACAGCAGGGTCGCCATATACGTCCAGATAGTCATCCTGTAACTGGAATGCCAGTCCCATAGCCTCGCCAAACCTATACAGGTTGTCAGTATCCTCCTTAGGTGCATCGGCAAGCAATGCGCCAATCTTCACCGCACAGGCAAGCAAGACGCTGGTCTTCAGGCGTATCATCTCTATGTATTCTGCCTCTGCAACGTCGTTGCGTGATTCAAAATCCACATCGTACTGCTGACCATGGTTTATCTCTATCGCCGTCTGTGTAAACGTGGCGAGCACCTCGGCACTGTTCACTTTGGCTCCCTGCATCCACTTGAATGCCAATACCAGCATGTTGTCGCCTGACAATATGGCGGTGTTCTCGTTCCATTTCTTATGCACCGTAGGTTTTCCGCGGCGTACGTCGGCATTATCCATCACGTCGTCGTGGAGCAACGTGAAATTGTGGTAGGTCTCCAGTGCCACTGCCTGTGGCAGTATCTCCTCGCTGTCATCCTTCCACAATTCGTATGCCATCATCATCAATGCCGGGCGTATGCGCTTGCCACCAAGCGACAGCACATAGCGTATCGGTTCATACAGTCCTTTTGGCTCTACCTCCAAAGGCAGGCTTTCTATGTATTTGTTTATCTTTTCAAGCATAGTACGTTTTTATTATCTTTGGTTATAGGTGGGTTCTAATAATTCCCACTGTCAGATTTTTGAATTTGTTTCGAGGGCAAAATGTTAACTGATAAGGGAGCATAGCGGGCTATGTGACCGCAGAAGCTAGCAGTTTGCACCAAAAGAAAACAAAAATATGACATAATGTTATTCATGTAATTAACTAATTTAACTCGTGGGAATTTTTAGAACCCACCTTTAATCAGTAATATTACATCAAGGTTATAATGATACGATTCCAAGGGATAGGATGCTGATTCTTATTCCTTGGATTTTTTGTAAGACCTTGCAACATTCGATTGTAGTAGCACCTGT
>DGHL01000036.1:9706-40402 GCA_002392645.1 Prevotellaceae bacterium UBA3849 | reverse complement strand
GTTTAGGAGAGGAGAGAAGGATTGATAAATTGAAGGATTCTTTGCAAAGCAAAGCGGCGCAAGCGCCGAGCGGAAGGATTGAAGGAATGAAGAATTAAAGGAATGAAGGGGTGTGCGGCATAAGGGCATAAGGTAATGATGGCATAAGGTAATAAGGTCATAAGGTCATAAGGGAAGTGAGAGATAGAAGAGATTGGTATTGGTGTTATAATGATACAAAGGGAATAATAGAGGAAGTTAGAGTACGTTAGAGGATTAAAGAAGACAGGGAGTGGAACGAGAGGATGTAGATGATAAATGAGAAAGGGTGAGATGAAGAAATATATTGAGTGGAAAGAGGAAACGCAAAGAATATAGAGAGGAAAGAAAATAGTGGAGTAATAATGGATGAAGAGGTGATGAGATTTATGGAAGTTGGAAAAAACAGAGTGGTATTATTTGTTTAATGAGTTATTAAGATATATATCTTTATTGTGAGAAGTTTATTGTGTACTAAATCAAGACTTGGTCTTTTTGTTTTTATAATTGTCATAGGCCTTATTGTACGCATGTATTGGGCTAATCAAAAGGAAGGAATGCATGAAGACGAGGTGGCTTCATTCTCTATTGCAGAATGTGATGGAGCCTATTATTCTCCAGATGTCAAAATTGATGATAAAATGAGGGCTACAGGGATGGAGTTACGTAGTCTTTACTTTATACATGATCCGCGTGTAAAAGGAGTGTTGCATGACCTGAGGTATATGTGGCACAATGTGTATGACTATAACCATACTAATTTCTATTATTCTATCCTTCGTGTTTTCTTCGCAGGTCCGGTTACGACAGATATTAAGACTATACAGATACGTGGTATTATTCTTAATATGCTATTATATGTCTTGAGTTTTATAGTATTCTTTAAACTCTTGTTGCTATATTATAAAGATGATATTCTTGCAATATTTACTACGTTGTTTTGTTTCTCCTTAATGGTAGGAGGAATATCTGATACTTTGTTTATACGTCCATATAGCTTACAGATGTTAATGGTGTTATTGTTAGCATACTGGATAACTAAAATGGTTAACTCAATGGTCTTGGGCGTATGGAAATATAATATAAAAGTATTTCTAATCACATCCGTTTTGTTAGCAGGAGTATTGTTGACAGGATATTTTATGGTTATATTGGTTGCGGTATTAGGATTGTTTCTCTATTGGTGGATATACAAGTATAATTATTTTAAGGGAGGATGGGCTTTCTATGCCTGTTCATTGCTTTTTGCACTGGCGATATGCTGGATGTGTTATCAAAGCTATTTCCTTGGTTTTGCTGGTGACCAACGAATAACTAATAAGGTTTTAGGAAGTGGAAGCATCATGCGTTTATTTGATTCAATATTGACATGGGCACTGTTGGTGATGCATAACACGTTATATATACCTGTATTGTTACTTTTGGCTGTAATCGCAATTAAGTATCGGGGGTATAAGATACCATATATATTCTATCCTGCGTTGGTTTACACCTTCGTTGTCATGTTATTGGCTCCATATAAGACAAATCGATATATGGTGGCGGCATCACCTCTTTTACTACTTGTTATTCCTGCAGCAGTAAACTGTTTGAGGAATACTGGGTGGAAAAGGATAGCGGCTTCATTGATAGTCGTGGTATATATGGTTATGCCAATGTTCGAATCAAATATAGACAATCTTTATAAAAAGACTCCTGTCTTGAGTCTGCTGCAGGACAAATCGGGACAAATACATGTGATACACGATGTGCGATGGAAGATAGGTGTACTTCTCCCTTCTATGGCAGATGATGTTGTTTATGACATATCAGATGTGATGGTGCCAGAGAATATTAAGTCTGGCGATGTAGTGTTTACGACTGATTCCCTTGATTTGAAAGCGGAAAGGGTAAATCACGGTTTAGATTACCAATATAAGGGTAAGTGCAATTATTATCACGTATATAAAGTAAGGTGAATAAGACTTGATGCAAACATACAGAGTTTTCCTATAGTCTTTCACCACAGTGTTTGCAGTAGTTTGCATTGAGGTCGGTCTTTTGGTTGCATCGTGGGCAACGGCCGTTAGAGCCTTTTTTCTTCGTTTCATCAATCATTGTGGCAGAGACGATGCCTGTCGGTACTGCGATGATGGTGTAGCCGAGAATCATTACTACGCCAGAGAGGAATTGACCTATGCCTGTATTGGGCGTTATGTCACCATAACCTACTGTTGTGAGTGTTACTATAGCCCAATAGATGCTTGTAGGTATGTCAGTAAACTGTGTACCTGGGTGGTGACATTCCACTATATACATTATAGTGCCGATAATGCATACGAGTACTACAACAAAGAGGAAATAGACCAGAATCTTTGTCATGCTTCGTCTGATGCTCTCCAGCAGCAGTATGCCTTCGTTGATGAAGGTGAATAGTTTCAGTACCCTGAAAATGCGTATCAGTCGGAAGGTACGCATTACGGAGAAGTATCTCAGTGGTGGGAAGAACACGCTTAGTAACTGTGGCATTGTTGCGAGGAAGTCTATCACACCGAAGAAACTCAGCGTGTAGTCGCGTTTGCGTGGTGAGCAGTAAACCCTCAGCAGGTATTCTACGGTGAAGATGAAGCTGAGCAGATACTCTAATATAATGATAGCCGCCTTAATGAGTCCTTTCGTCGTAAGGTCGAGTGCCAGCAGGGCGTGCAACGAGAAATCGTTAACCTTCACCACGCTTTCCATTGCCGCGCTTATAGCGCACAATACGATAGCAATCATTATGGTTATGTCCACAGGCCTTGACCATTTGTCTTCGTCTGTGAACAATATTTTGTATAGACGTTCTTTGTCTTTTATTACCTGGACTAACCTTTTAGGATAATATATTATGTTCATTGTTTTTTGTATCTATTATAAACTGTCGATATGTAGTTTCTTTGTTATAATGTTTTATGTTGCAAAGTTAGTAAAAAAAAATAAAATTACCCCATATATGGGTAAAAAGAAATAAATTTACCCATATAAAAGAGAATTCGTTGAGATTATTTTGTGTAATGCTTGTTTCAAATAATATGTAATTTTGCAAGCGGAAATATTCACTAACTCAATTACTAACTCTATCACAAAAAAAAAAACAATGAAAAAACAATTATTACATCTATTATCGTTTGTGGCATTATTTTTAATGTCCATACAGACGTCGATGGCAGGGAATACGACTCTGGCATCGTGGACTTTCACCGAAGATGTGGCCAGAGTGTGGTTCAATCAAGGTGATGCACCAAGTATCTCACCTACTACTTGTGTAGGAGATGCAAGCAACTACAATCTCACAGCTTACTCAAAAGACCGTTATTGGGAAGTATGTACTGGTTATAATAATAAGGTGCTGCGCATAGAAAACGCTGATAGGCCAAACAATATAACCGATTTTGCAGACGGTACGCAGCATAATGTATATTATGAGATATCTTTCCCTACCCTTAACTATAAGGATATAGAGGTGAATTTCGCTTATGCTTACGGTGCCAATGCTGCTGCACCTATGAAGATAGTTGTCTCTACCGACAATGGAAATACATGGGTGATAGCAGGTGAGAAGACTCCTGCGGCAAACTGGTGGATATATAATGACAATAACGTGTCAATATCAGTCCAGAACAAAGAAAAGGTCATCGTACGCCTTGTTGCAGCCAATGGCTATGCAAGCAACTGGAACCTTAACTATATTAATGTTACAGGTACATACGCAGAAACATTCAAAACCACCTATCCTCTCAGTGTCTCTACCAACATTGCTGGTGCAGGCAGCATAGCAGTCAGTCCTTCAGGTTCAGAGTTTGAGGAAGGCACAGAGGTAACCTTGTCAACGACTCCAAACTTCGGCTATCGTTTCCTTAACTGGACAGACGGTGACAACAACGTAGTGGGTACCAGTGTCAATTACACCACCACGATGGACAAGAGCAAGACCTTCGTCGCAAATTATGAAGTAAAGAACACCTATGCCCTTTCTTATTCTATACAGGGCGTATCAAGCAATCACCTTGTAAGCGTCGCTCCAACCCCAGTCGTGGTTGATGGCAAGAATATGTATGAGGAAGGCACCATTGTCAAGCTCACAGCCAGTGACAATGAAGTCATCTCTTTCCTTTCATGGAATGACGGAGAGTCAACAGACAAGACCTATACCTTTACCATGAATGGCGACAAGGATGTAGTGGCAAGCTATACTGCTTCAGACTATATCGTAGCTTGGGACTTGTATGAGCAGTCACCAAAGCAGTCTCGCGTAGGCGATTTCTATTCTTCTGACGATAACAAGGGCGAGCTGATCCTCACAAAGGATGGAACCACTTCCGTAGGATGGCTCTCACATACAGGTTGGGTAGGCCACCCATGTGCTATCTCATGGCAGAATATCAACGACAAGTACTATTTCCAGTGGAACTTCTCTACCACAGGCAAGAAGAACATCAAGGTAAAGATGACTGCTTCGGCAATCAACTATAGCCGCTATACAGCATACGACGTAGAGTACAGCACCGACAATACCACATGGAATAAGTTAGGTGCCTATGACTTCTCTACAAATACATCATGGGAGACACAGACCTTTGAATTGCCAGAGGCTGCCAACAACAAGGAAAAGGTATATGTAAGAATGCATCCAGCCGCTGACGCTACCATCACAGGTTCTGGCAACGACTGTGCTGCCGTTACAAACATCTTCGTTACATACGACAACGGCGTTGATGAGAATGACAAGACAGCACCTGTACTCACGGCTACCACACCACAGAATGATGGCACTGCCAGCACTTCTGGAAACATCATCATTACATTTGACGAGACAGTTGCTTTGGCATCCAATGCCGCAGGCACTCTTGATGGCGAGACAATACAGCCAACCGTTTCTGGCAACTCAGTATTCTTCGCATATTCAGCACTTGAGTTCTCTACACCTTATACCTTTACCCTCCCAGCAGGTTCTGTTACCGACGCGTCAGGCAATGTGTATAACGAGGCTATAAGCATCAACTTTACCACAGCGGACCGCCCACAACCTGCAGCGCGTCTTTATGATGCAGTGGTGGCAGCCGACGGCTCTGGCGACTATACCTCTGTTCAGGAAGCCATCAATGCCGCTCCGTCAAACCAGGGTTCTCCATACCTTATCTTCATCAAGGCTGGTGTATATAAGGAGCATGTCAGCATTCCTAAGGAAAAGCCATACATCCACCTCATCGGTGAGGATCGTAACCTCGTAAGCATTGAGGATAAGAAACTCTGCGGTGCATTGGGTAATATTACTCCTTCAAGCAGCGATGTCTATGAACTGAAGTCTGACGGCTCAAACTTCAACGTACAGGAAGGTGCAACTGTTGACGCATTCTCTAACGACCTCTATTTCGAAGGCATCAACCTCGTCAACTCATACGGTCGCGATGAAAAGAACGGTCCACAGGCCCTGGCACTCTTCGCCGATGGTGACCGCGTCATCTTCAATAAGTGCGGACTCATATCTTATCAGGATACATACCTTACCGCTTACAATAACTCTGCATACCGTCAGTATGTCAAGGACTCTTGGATAGAGGGTGCCGTTGACTTCATCTATGGTCAGGGCGACATCTATTTTGACGGTGATACAATCAACATCGTACGTGATAAGGGCGGTTACATCGTAGCGCCATGCCACACCAAGCAGTCAAAGTGGGGATATGTGTTCGACAATAACGTCATCACCTCAACCCTGACAGATAATCCAAAGGATGTAGCATGCTACTTCGGACGTCCATGGAGCGCATATCCTATCACCGTATTCCTGCATACCACTTGTGAGATTTCCACATACGAAGGCATCTGGTATGAGAAGATGGGTGGCATACCACAGCTCTGGGCAGTCTATGACATGAAAGACAAGGAAGGCAATGCCATGAGCACTGCATCGCGCAGCTACTATTACTATACCGATCGCAATACAAACGAACTTGTAGAGGGCTATGCCAAGAACTCCCTTACCGACGAGGAAGCTGCACAGTATAGCATCAAGAACGTGCTCCGCGGCAATGATGCATGGCAGCCAGAACTTATCTGTCAGGCAACAGCAGCACCTGAAATAAGCGTCACAGAGGGCAAAATCTCATGGGAGGCAGTGCCATACGCTATATGCTATGTAGTGTTGAAAGACGGTAAGGCTTACGATTTCACCACTTCTACCTCTTATACTATCGACGACGCTAATGCCACCTATACCGTCAAGGCAGCCAATGAATTTGGCGGACTCAGTGCGGCATCTAAAAGCGTAAGTAATGGCATTGAGACAGGCGTTGGCACAGTAACTGCACAAAATGAGGTAGGCACAAGCAACGTGTCATACAATCTTGCAGGTCAGCGCGTGGCAGACAGCTTCAAGGGCATCATTGTCAGTGGAGGCAAGAAGTATGTAAAATAAAAATAATGTAGTTAGTTTTTTTTAGGCCGACGAATACTTGTAAAGGGTGTTCGTCGGCTTTTTGGTATAAAAAATATTCCATCCATATAGTAATTTTAAATCACTATAGCATAAATTCGTAGATTTTGATAGCCTAATCAATAAAAAAATAGTAATTTTGTCCTGAATACATTATAATATGTAATTATAGACTAATACTAATTGAACTAATAAACAAACAATATAAAAACTTATGAAACAAAAACTATTTTCAATGTTCCTCGCAGTCCTCGGACTTGTTGTGGGGACAATGGTGTCACATGCAGCGACATTTTATGATTTTGAGATGGACCTGCGTGACGCAAATGGCGGCATTCTCACTGCTGATGAAGTGAGTGCGGCTACAACTACTTCTTTTGGCTTTTCTGTGGCAGAAGGTGGTACAATCACTCGTACCACTGTGGATGACTCAGAAGCGTTAGGCACCATTACTGGTAAGACCGGTAACAATCATGGTCTGCAGAGTTTTGTTGCAACAGTAAAAGTGAGTGGTCAGGTGAAAATCACGATGAGCACTTGTAGCTGGGGTGGTGAAGTTACTGTGAAAGATGCAAACAACGAGACGGTAGCCACATTCTCTACAAAGAAAGGAGAAGGTGGTACAGGTTGTTACAAGGGTAACGGTAAGGATGATGAAAATATCATAAGTGTAAAATATCTGGGTGACGCTACTACACTGACAATAAGTGGCGGTGGCTATGTGGGTTATTTCGCTGTTGAAGAAGTACAGGCAGCTTCTGCTGATGTTAGTTACTCATTAGGAGATGTTGTATGTTCGGGCACAATATTACCTACAGGTGGAACATATGCTGTAGGTGACGAATACACAATTCCTGCTAATAACTATACATTGTATAAGGAAGGATATACTTTGACAGCGTGGACTGACGGTACAAATAATTATGCTGTTGGCTCAACTATTACTTTGCAGTCTGACCTTGCCCTTACTCCTGTCTTCACAGAGAATACTGTTTCACTTGCAGACCGTACAGAGCCTGTAACTTTGAAGTGGGATTTCCAGCGTGTGAATGGTGCTCCAACGATTAGCTCGCAAAATGGAACAGGCTTGTGGGTTACACAGGCCATAATAGGCAATGAGACGATTGACGTGAAACTTGATTTTGATACTAACAATGGAGGTAAACTTGCTAATGGCAATTGGACAGACTGGTGTCAGATGAATGGTGGTACTACGTTGACCATACCTAACTGTAAGGGTGCTACTGTTTCAATGGAAGCCTACAATGTTATCACCACCACTACAATTGATGACCAAAGTGACTACACACAGGCTAAAACTATATCTTACACAGTAGCAAACACTAATGAGACTATAGATATAGTTATAGGTGACGGTACTTACTATCGTTATGTTCAGACAGTGTTGCCAGTCGTTCAGCAGAGCGGTGGCACTACTTATACTGATGAGGAAGGTACAATTGTTTGGCCTTTAAGTAATGAGGAACTAGGAACTGTAGCAAGTAATATTTCTGATGGAATACAAAGTGCTACATTCACTATGGGTAATGGACTTACGGCAACGGCTAAGACATATTTGGATGAAAGTATGATAGGCTATCAGCCAACTACAGGTAATGCCGGTGCAGTTGAATCTGTTATGCTTGAATATCGAATAAAAGCGAAGTCTGGTGTAAAATTCCTACCTACAAGTGTGTCATATAATGCGGTTAAAGATGGTACGGATAATGCAACTTATAAGTGGAGTTACGTTGTAGATGGTACAGAGAGCGCTATAACGGAGGTGTCAAAGGATGATATTGTTAGAAATAATAATACAACAGGTACCCCAAGTATCCTCCATACACATAATATTACGCTTGATGCTAATTGTTCTGATTTCTCATTTAGAATTTATGTTTCAGGATTTGGTAATACAAAGAAATTAGGCATTGGTAATGTAATAGTTACAGGAGAACTTTCAGGTACAGTTGTAGATGTAGAGTCTTATGCACTTACCGTTGCACCTAATGAGGCAGCTGCTGGTAGTGTGACTAAGTACCCTTCTTCTGATGAGTACGACGAAGGCACAGAGGTTACTCTGACCGCAACAAAGAACTTCGGTTACAATTTCGTGAACTGGACAGACGCTGACGGTAATGTGGTCTCTACCGAGGCTAAATTCAAGTACACTGTAGATGCTGCTGCCGAACTGACCGCGAACTTTGAGCAGATTAATACTTACGAGTTGAAGATTGCTGTTGACGGTACTAATAGCTATATGGTTAAGATTAACCCTGCACCAACAGTGATTGACGAAAAGTATATGTATGAGGAAGGAACTACTGTAGAACTTACAGCAGACCAGTATGACGGTCTTGTTACTTTCACAAACTGGGACGACGGTACTACCAACAGCACTAAGACTGTATCAATGACAGAAGATGTGGAAGTTACAGCAAACTATGCAGAGACAGATATCATTGCAGGTTGGGACTTCTATAAGAAAGGTAACAACGGTCGTGTGGCAGACTTCCATTCTGCAGACAATGAATCTGCAGCACTGACACTCGTTAAGACAGGTACTACAGATACAGGTGGATGGCTTGACAAGAGTACCATGGCAGGTGGCGGCTATGAGTCATTCAGCGGAGCTGCTTTGGTTTGGCAAACAGGTTCTACGGACGGCGACGTAGGTTACTGGCACTGGCAGACCAAGGTAAATGCCGAGGCATTCCAGAACATCAACGTTCAGTTCCAGATGATGTATAACTACAATGCTTACCAGACATATAATGCAGAGTACTCTCTTGATGGTGAAACATGGGTAAACTTCGGTTCTATCACAATGACAGGTGCCAAGTCTGCTGCTACGTTCAGTCAGTCACTGCCAGCAGAGTGCAACAATAAGGCAAATCTCTGGATACGTATGGTTGCCGATAAGACCTCAAGCGTTGAAGGTGCGGCTTCAAAGAACGATGGTAATACCCTGGCAATGTTCTTTATCACAGGTACAGAGCAGTTGCAGGATGACGGTGTAGCCCCTGTGGTAGTATCAACAGTTCCAGCTGAGGGCGCTACCGGTGCATCAGCAACGGGTAAGATTGTCCTGACATTCAACGAGAAAGTAAAGGTGGCAGACGAAGCTACAGCTTCGCTCAACGGTGTCGCTCTTACACCAAGCGTAAGCGGTAAGACCATTACATTCGCATATAAGGGACTTGACTATTCTACGGATTACACCTTCACACTCCCTGCTAACACTGTAGCAGACCTTACAGACAACTATATCAACCAGCCTGTCACCATCAACTTCACAACGATGACACGTCCGGCTGTCAGCAAGCAGATGTATGATGCCATTGTAAGCAATGTTGACGAGCTCCTCGCTGCCCTCTCTGCAGCACAGTCTCGCTCAGACAAGAACGTGCGCTACCGCATCTTCGTCAAGAATGGTGAATACACAATACCTCTGAAGGGTACTATGAAGTCAGGTGCAGATAATCCTGACGGTTCTGGTAAATTTGAGGTAGAAGAATGTATCACATTCATCAATACACAGAACCTGTCGTTGGTAGGTGAGAGTCGTGACGGCGTTATTATTACCAATGGCATCCCTGCCGAAGCGACTTTTACGGGAAAGTACGGCTTGACAAGCAAGTATGATGGTATCGGCAACAGTGATGTATTCCAGATTAGCGGAAGCGATTACTACTTCCAGGATCTGACCATCGAGACAGGTATGCAGGATGCTACAGGTCGTGATCTCGCCGTTCATGACAAAGCTACACGTACCATATATAAGAATACCGCACTGCGTGGTTATCAGGATACATGGACATCAAACAACGATAACGGTATCTTCTACTTCGAAGGAGGTTACCTGCGCGGACGCACAGACTATATGTGTGGTAAGGGCGATGCTTACTTCAACGGTGTAGAGCTGCGCCAAATTGCAGGTGGATATGCAGCCGTACCTTCTACTCCTAAGTCTATAGGATGGGTTTATAAGGATTGTGTTATCAATGGCGAGACATCTGTTGTAGATGCTGCTTCACAGACAACAGCAACAGCAGAGTCTGCTAATGGTAACTACACCCTTGGTCGTCCATGGGGCAGCGGTACTCCAGTTGCAGTGTTCATTGACACTAAGATGAACATAACACCTTCTGCTATAGGCTGGAGCGAGATGAGCGACGGTTGGCCTGCACGTTTCGCTGAGTATAATTCACTGACCGCTACCGGCAACACTATAGATCTCTCTTCTCGTAAGACAATCTTCGCTAATACTCACGAGAACAATCCTGTACTGACAGCAGAAGAGGCAGCATATTATGCAGACATGTCAAATATGTTCGGCGAATGGGAGCCAACACTGCTTACAGAGCAGGCACCAGTGGTACAGAACGTGGCAGTCAGCGGCAATACCCTCACATGGGATGACAATGACTATGCACTGCTCTATGCTGTTGTCAAGGATGGCGCGGTGATAGACTTCACTACAGATAACGAGTATCAGTTGACAGAAGAGGGCGTGTATAGCGTTCGTGCTGCCAACGAGATGGGTGGTTTGAACGAGGCATCAGAGAGTGTGACATACGCTGCCCTCATCCTCACCACCACTCAGAATATGGCGGGTTACAAGTCTTTCTATGATGCAGACAAGTCTTATACGCTGGATGAGAATACAACGGCTTATGTTGCTATCCAGAAAAAGGATAATCTCATCGGTCTGAGAAAGATTTCAACCGTACCTGCAAATACTCCTGTAATCCTCAAGACCACTGGACTGAAGGAGAACGGCAAAGCAGACGCATACTATCAGATGACTCTGACTGCCAGTGATGATGAACTTGCTGTGTACACTGGTGACAACCTCCTTGCTGTTACTGCAGGTGCTGGCGAAGACCTTAACGTGCTGCGCCTGGGTTATAACTCAGAAGAAGGTGTGGCATTCTATAAATGGAATGTCGAGAAGAATACCACGGCAGGCATAGTATATCTCAATCTCCCTGCTGACAATGCCTCAAAGATGGCTTTCGTGTTTGTGGAGGATGAAGAAGCTGACGGCATCGCTGATGTAGTGGAGGACGTAGCCTCTGATGACGCAGCGGTATATAACCTTGCAGGCCAGCGTGTGAAGAAGGGTGCCAAGGGCATCATCATCAAGCGCGGTAAGAAGATTGTCAACAAGTAATAAATAGGTAAAGCATTAAAAAGATGATGATACACAGAGAATACATAGAACCGCTGTTAAAGGTGGTGTATATAAAGAGCCAGCCTATACTTGCAGGCTCAGCAGATGTTTATATTCCGGAAGGTAACGGCGAGGCTACGGAGTGGAGTGCCAAGGGCACCTCAATGGATCTCTGGGCTGACGACGAAGAGGAATAATCCCGAAAATCAGAGTGTAAGTAAAACATGGTGTTTTGCTTACACTCTGTTTGTTTTTGTGCCTTTTTTTTGACACAAATTCTTAACAGACGTTAAATGTGGGGTGGCGTCGTAAAAGCTATCAAATTACACTGTAAAAGCTATCATATTACGTCGTAAAAGCTATCGAATTACGATGTAAAATGATAGCTTTCATTTTGTCATTTCGTAGGAGTTGAATTTTAGCCTGGGAAATTTAAGAAACGAATTACCATAATTACGCATAATTTTCTTAAGGTGGGAATTATTAGAACCCACCTAAAAAGATACACAAAGCATCTCAAACATCTTAATTTATCATTGCTTTGTGAAAAAAAGTTCAGAAAAATTTGCAAATATGAGAATTATTTTGTACTTTTGCCGCAGAGTCTATTGTATATAATATTTATACACTTAAGAAAACCTGAATACATATACATGCGTACAAACTCTGATTGTTTGACGACATGACAAGATATAAACCCAATAACAAAATATTAACTAATTCTACAATATTATGAAACGATTATTACTTATCTTTTCTTGTGTGCTATGCGCACTTGTGACGTGGGCGGATAAGACATATACGCTGACGCTTAATAATAGTGCCACGCAGTCAACTACAGGTTACTTTACTGTAAGCACAGGTGGTGGATTCAATACCAAATATACTGGTAAATATAATGGTACGGAATTCACTAAAGGCTTGAAGTTAAATTCAAGTTCAAGTATTTCATTCACAAATAAAGGAACGGCAACAGTCGTAATTGTGCAATCCACTTCGGCAAATGGTTCAAACCAATTCAAGTTTGACGGTACGGCGGTGGCAAATTCTACAGGTGTAGATAACCCTAATACTGGTGACGCTACGGTTCGTGTGTACACAATTACAGGAGTGGCAGTGGGTACGCATTCCATAACAAATGATGGAGAGACGGGCATCCTGTATGTTTCTGTTACGGAGGCATCTGCTACAAGCCCAACAGTAGAGCTCATGACAATATCGTTAACCTATGCCTATGGTACGCCAACAGCAACTCCGCTTAGCGTAGATGTTACGAAGGTGAACGACAATGACGTGTTGGAATATCAGTGGTATGTAAACTCAAGCAACAGTACAGACGGTGGTACGGCTATAACGGGTGCTAATTCTTCAAGCTATACACCTGATATCTCAGCTGTCGGTATTTTGTACTACTATTGTGTAATAGTAGAGAAAGATGGAGACGGAAATCAGGTAGGTAACCCTGCCATTACAAACACGGCTGCAATAGAGGTTATTGCTCATGTAGAAAGTCCTGTATTTACGGAATTCAATGGTACGGTTCAGTTGGATTGCGCTACAACGGCGGCTTTGGTGCTCTATTCTCTTGACAATGGTGCAACATGGATAGAATATACAAAACCATTCACAGTGCTTGACAATGATGTGACAGTACAGGCAAAGGCAACGGTAGGTGGCGGAGCGCTTGTTTCTGAAATTGTTTCACACGACGTGGTTGCGGTAAAGAAGAAGTCTGGCTCTTCATCGATAGTGCTTTACTATGATGCAACGAATAATTTTTCTTTGGATGAAAATGGCGAAGGCCAGGCAGATGCAGCCTTGGTTGGTAAAGATGGTACAGAATATGAGGGTTGGACTATCCAGGTAACAGGTACGGGTAAGACAATCAGCTATGGTACTGCTATAGATGAAAAAACAACCATCAAGGGTTCTAATGGTCGTCAGATGAGTATTCTTATGCCTCCAGGTGTATGTGCAAATCGTATAACCTTATATAGCTATGTCAATGCAGAGCAGACGACGGATAAGGTTTATTGGAAGGAAGTAGCAGGTGTGAATTACGGTACCAATTCTATAGCAATGGCTTCATGGAGCGATGCCGCAAATCCTGATGTGCGAGTTTATCCACTTGACGATTTGGAGGATGAGATGACATTTAACAATGCTGGTCGTCAGCTTTGCTTCTATGCCGTAATAGACTATACCATTGTTCATGGTTCTGTTTCATTGAACTCTGAAGGCTACGCTACATATTCAGGCGCAGAAAACGTATATATCTCTGGTGCACAGGCTTACACCTGCGTATTGAATGATGACAAGACTACGATTGATGCACAGCCTATAGCAAGCAATGTGGTTCCTGCTTATAATGGCGTACTGCTCTATGGCAAACCAAACACTACGGCGACATTGATATATCAGTCTTCAGCAGAAGCTCTGGGTACTAACGGTCTTAAGCCTACTACTACGGCAGACGGCGTACAGCCACTGGAAGTCGCTTTGGCACTCAACGGAAAAGAGTTTAATCTTTATACCGGTAGCGCATTTGTTCCTAACAAGGCTTACTTCCCATGGAGCGATTCATCACAGGCAAAGGGCATTACAATCAATCTCCTTGACATGATAGACGAAGGCGATGCTGATGCCATCGATGCTGCTACGGTGGAAGAAGAAACAAAGACAGGCGTAAAGAAGGCTGTTGTCAACGGACAGTTGGTAATCAAGTCTGCTAACGGCATCTTCAACATGGCTGGCGCACGCATCAAGTAAACTTCCGAGTGACTAAAGAACAGTATCTACTTATAAAGAGAAAGGACACATATTATGAAAAAAGAATATATAGAACCAATAATAGACATGCTGCACTTAGACGACATGCAGGCGTTGATGGGTGTGTCGGATCTTGTTGCCGACCCGGAAAAACAAACAGGTGAAATGGATGCCAAAGAGGCAGGTGACGGGTGGTTTAACGAAGATGAAGAAGATAAAGTCTGGTAAGGCAAAGCCAGACGAATAAAGGTTTAAAAGGTAATAGCAACAGGTGAAGATGTGATTGTCTTTGCCTGTTGTGCTTTTCACACTTTGTCAGCCATGCTTTTATGTCATGCTTTTATCCTATTTTTGACTTTTTTTGTCAGATTTCGTCAAAAAAGTTTTGCAGAATGAAAAAAAATAACTACTTTTACCACCAAAAGGCACAGTAAATACGAGGTGAATGATATTCACTAAAAAAAAAGAAAAGTTACCATGAAAACAAAGATAGTGCTCATAATGTGCGCATTGCTGGCGTTGACGCCAGGCATGGCACAGAAATACAAGATGGTGTTATGCCTGTCAAACGGCATGACGGTGGAGCATTATGCCGATGACCTTGACAGCATATACTGGGTGGTGGAAGACAATGAGCCCGACATATCAGACTATAGCGAACCTGTCACGACGGGCAATGCCACCGACGTTGGAGTCTATGCGGCAAAAGTGTCGGCATGGGCCAATAACCTTAACGGAAAGGATGACGCCACGACAGTGGTGGGAGTTATATACTGTATGGACGGCACGCCTACGCGAAACAATGGTAAGCGGGCTACCGTGGGCATTGCAGAGATAGGCGACGATGGAAAGTATGATGTGGCGCTGGCTGACCTTGCACCAGCCACGACGTATTACTATCGTGCCTTCATGAATGTAGGCGGCACGTACGTGTATGGCAAGGTATGCAGTTTCGTGACCGAAGGGCAGGGCATAGGCTTTACTACTGGCGTAGCCACTGACGTGACGAGCTACAGTGCCAACATAACGTCGGGCATGAGCCTCGGAACGTTAGAGTACAGTACGCTGACATACGGCGTATGCTACGCCATGACGTCAGACCCGTCAGCAGACGACGGCGTAGTACTCGCAAAGAGTGTTGACGGTGACGGACGATATACAGTGAGTCTAACGGCGCTTGCTGGCGATACGGTCTATTACTACCGCCCGTATGCAGTGATGGACGGTTATGTAAGCTACGGACTGACCAGCGCCTTCCGTACCTCTGGCGACAAGGTGGTCACGACAGGAGATATAGACTCAGTGTCACTGAGCGTGCCATCGCTACTCAACATGGGCATGGGCACATACGGTACGCTCAAGATAGGAGTTTGCTACTCAAGAAGCGAGGTGCCGACGTTGGGTGACTTTAACGTAGAGGCAAGCGATGTTGACGATGAAAACATATTTACTGTGACGCTGCCACTTACCGTAGATACATGGTATTACAGGGCATACGCGGTGATTGACGGAACTCCGCACTATGGTGAAGTCAGGATGTTCGTGCTGGAGAGCAGCGACACACGTGAGGCAGTTGACCTTGGACTGAGCGTGAAGTGGGCATCATGTAACGTAGGTGCTACAGAACCTACGGAGTATGGCGACTACTTTGCGTGGGCGATGACAGAAGGCTATGAAGGCGGAAATACTACTTTCAACTGGGCTAACTATGCATATTGTAACGGAGCATACAACCAGCTGACGAAATACTGCAACGATGCCACATACGGTCGTAAGGACGGATTGGTGATACTGGAGCAAGATGACGATGCCGCCGTGATGAACTGGGGAGCGAAATGGCGCGTGCCTACGGAGGCAGAGGTGACTGAGCTGCGCGAAAAGTGTAAATGGCGCATGCAGCCAAAGGGCAATGTCAAGTATAATGGCGTGGCAGGCTATGAGGTTACGGGTCCGAATGGCAACACGATATTCCTGCCTTCTGCGGGCTATCGCTATAACAGTTCTTTGCGCAGTGCAGGCAGTGCCGGACGTTATTGGACGAACAGCATCTCGGAAGTCAACCCGAGCAACGCCCGTTGTTTCGACTTCACGACAGGCATGATGGCAGATAAAGCCCGCTACTACGGCTTCAGCATAAGGGCGGTCAGTGAATAAGGATAGAAGACAAAAGATGCGTATAGGATTATTCGGAGGGTCGTTCAACCCGATACATAATGGACATGTGGCGCTGGGCAAGGCTATGCTTGAGGCTGCAGGATTGGATGAAGTGTGGTACATGGTGTCGCCACAAAACCCATTGAAGGCGGCAAGCAGCGACTTGGCTCCGGAAGACGTGCGACTGCAACTGGTGCAGGCGGCGCTGGATGGCGAGCCGGGACTGAAAGCTTCCGACTATGAGTTTCATCTGCCGCGACCATCATATACGTGGAGTACGCTGCAGCATCTGCAGAAAGACTATCCTGATGCAGAGTTCGTCTTGATAATAGGTGGTGACAACTGGGAATGCTTTGACCGTTGGGCGCATTATGAAGACATACTGCGTAACTATGAGGTGGTAGTCTATCCAAGACAAGGAAGCGAAGTGAAGAAAGTCTATGGGGTAGGAGAGAAGGTAAAGGTGCTCGACGTACCGCTGTTCCCGGTGTCGAGTACGGAGATAAGGAAGATGATTCACAAAGGGGAGAATATAGCCGGCCTTGTGCCCGATGCGGTGCTGAGGAGGGTGGAGAAATATTCACTCTATAGGTAAAAAATGTTTCATTTAAGTATTTTTGTCTTGCTAACGCTTGTATGAGAACTTAAAAACTATTACCTTTGCGTTGTATTAAATAATTTGATGGTGGGAAATATAGTACCGCCTTTGATAACCTTAAGGTGGGTTCTATTAATTCGCTTTGTTATATTTTCGAATTTGTTTCGAGGGCAGAGTGTCAGTTGTTGAGGGAGCATAGCGGGCTATGTGACCGAAAGAACTGATAGTATGCACCGAAAGAAAACGAAAAGATGACAAAACGTTAACCCACGTTTGAAGTTTAAAATTACGGTGGGAATTAATAGAACCCACCTTAAACGATTAACAAACCAAAACAATGGCAAGACAATATTTATTAGGATTTGATGTTGGTTCATCAAGTGTAAAGGCTTCGCTCGTTGACGTTGACAACGGCCAGATGGTAGCTACGGCGTTCTATCCGGAAAAGGAAGCACCTATAAAGGCTGTTAAGGCTGGATGGGCAGAGCAAGACCCTGAGATGTGGTGGACTAACGCAAAGTTGGCGCTGAGTAAGATAATGGCTGAGGCTGATGCGAAAGGCAGCGACATCAAGGCAATAGGTATATCATATCAGATGCACGGACTGGTTTGTGTTGACAAACAGCAGAAAGTGCTTCGCGATTCTATTATATGGTGTGACTCGCGTGCAGTGCCTTATGGCGAAAAGGCTTTCAAGGACCTGGGCAGCGAGAAGTGTCTTTCTCACTTGCTTAATTCGCCTGGTAACTTTACGGCAGCAAAGCTTGCATGGGTTAAGGAGAATGAACCGGAACTGTTCTCTGATATATATAAGGTGATGCTACCAGGTGATTACCTCGCCATGAAACTCAGCGGCGAGATAAACACTACCATCAGCGGACTGTCAGAAGGTATGATGTGGGACTTTAAGGAGAAACGTCCGGCAAAGTTCCTGTTCGATTACTACGGATTTGCAGAAGATACCATAGCCGACATCGTTCCGACCTTCGCCGTGCAGAGCGTGGTAAGCAAGGCTGCGGCAGAAGAGACCGGACTGGCTGAGGGTACGCCGATAAGCTATAGGGCAGGTGACCAACCAAACAATGCCTTGTCGCTGAACGTGTTTAATCCAGGAGAGATAGCATCGACGGCAGGAACGTCAGGCGTTGTGTATGGCGTACTCGGTGATGTGAACTATGATCCGAAGAGTCGTGTCAATACCTTTGCGCACGTAAACTATACTAAAGAGCTTGACCGCCTTGGCGTGCTGCTGTGCATCAACGGCACCGGCATACTCAACGCATGGGTACACCGCAACATAACGCCAGACTTGTCATACGCAGAGATGAACGAACTCGCTGCGCAGGCTCCGATAGGTTCTGACGGTGTGACGATCTCACCGTTCGGCAACGGTGCTGAGCGTGTGCTTGAGAATAAAGAAGTAGGATGCCAGATAAAAGGCATAAACTTCAACAAGCACAACCGCACGCATATAGTAAGGGCGGCACAGGAAGGCATCGTGTTCTCATTCTGCTATGGCATGGAGATAATGCAGCAGATGGGTATGGACATAAAGAAGATACATGCCGGCAAGGCAAACATGTTCCTCTCACCATTGTTCCGCGACACTCTGGCTTCAACGTCGGGTGCTACGATAGAACTGCTTGAGACCGACGGCTCTGTAGGAGCAGCCAAAGGCGCAGGCATGGGCGCTGGCATATACAAGGATAACGTTGAGGCATTCTCTACGCTGAAGCGCATCGCGACGATAGAACCGGATGCTGCAAAGGCACAGCAATACAAAGAGGCTTACGAGCGTTGGAAAGAGAACCTGTAAAAACGCTGTAAGGCATCGGGAATAAAAAAACGAAGAACAATAAATCAATAAATATATTAACGTAAATAATTAAACAATGGCAAAAGAGTATTTCCCAGAGATTGGTAAAATCAAGTATGAGGGTCCTGATTCAAAGAACCCTATGGCTTTCCACTACTATGACGCAGAGCGTGTAGTGGCAGGCAAGAAGATGAAAGATTGGATGCGTTTCGCTATGGCATGGTGGCACACACTGTGCGCAGAGGGAGCTGACCAGTTTGGTGGCGGCACAAAGACTTTCCCTTGGAACCAGGGCGCAGACGCAGTTGAGATAGCAAAGAACAAGGCCGACGCAGGCTTTGAAATCATGCAGAAACTGGGTGTTCCTTACTTCTGCTTCCACGATGTTGACCTCGTGTCAGAGGGCAGCAGCGTAGAGGAGTATGAGGCAAACCTCAAGGCTATTACTGACTATCTGCAGGAGAAGATGAAGGAAACAGGCATCAAACTGCTGTGGTCAACCGCTAACGTGTTCGGTAACGCACGCTATATGAACGGTGCTTCAACCAACCCTGACTTCGACGTGGTGGCTCGCGCTATCGTGCAGATCAAGAATGCTATTGACGCAGGTATCAAGCTCGGCGCTGAGAACTATGTGTTCTGGGGCGGTCGTGAGGGTTATATGAGCCTTCTCAATACAGACCAGAAGCGTGAGAAGGAGCACATGGCTACAATGCTTGGCATGGCTCGTGACTACGCTCGTGGCAAGGGTTTCAAGGGCACATTCCTCATTGAGCCAAAGCCAATGGAGCCTTCAAAGCACCAGTATGACGTAGATACAGAGACAGTCATCGGATTCCTCAAGACTCATGGACTTGATAAGGACTTCAAGGTTAACATCGAGGTGAACCACGCTACTCTGGCAGGTCACACATTCGAGCATGAGCTTGCAGTGGCTGTTGACAACGGTATGCTTGGTTCTATCGACGCAAACCGTGGCGACGCTCAGAACGGATGGGATACAGACCAGTTCCCAATCGATAACTTCGAGCTTACACAGGCTTGGATGCAGATCGTTCGTAACGGTGGTCTCGGCACAGGAGGTACGAACTTCGACGCTAAGACACGTCGTAACTCTACCGACCTTGAGGATATCTTCATCGCGCACATCTCTGGTATGGACGCATGTGCACGTGCACTGCTCAACGCTGTTGAGATACTGGAGAAGTCACCAATCCCACAGATGCTGAAGGAGCGCTATGCTTCATTTGACAGTGGCATGGGCAAGGACTTCGAGGATGGCAAGCTCACACTGGAACAGGTATATGAATATGGCAAGAAGGTGAACGAGCCAAAGCAGACTTCTGGCAAGCAGGAGCTCTATGAGGCTATCGTTGCACTCTATGCGAAATAATAATATTATGTAGCGATTTATTAGTAATTTTGCGTATTAGAAAACGTAAGGTAAATTCTTTAGGAAGAAGTGGCATGTGATTATGTCGCTTCTTCTTTTTTATTGTGCAGGAAATGAAAATACTTTGGGGTGATATGTTGCGTATGTTGATATTTTTTATTACTTTTGTAGCTATATATACCTAAATGATAAGGAATAGGTTCTTAATATTTTATTTTAAAGACAGGTAATTATATGAAATCAAGAATTTACATAGGAAAGACGTTGGGTAGTTTTGTGATTGTTCTCTTGCTTATGCCACTCGGGCATGCCTTGATGGCAATGATGGAGCATTTTATGGAGCCGACCACGCTGCATTATAGTGCATTCATGATGGGCTTCATAGGCCTTGTCCTGACGATAGCAGGCGTGTTTGTCAAGGGTGATACCAGACAGACGGTGTTTGGCTTGATAGGTGCTATGCTGTTTTGGACAGGATGGGTGGAATTCTTGTTCGTGTATTATGCGCAGCGTTATGGAGTGCATTGCGACCTGCAAGGCTCAGGTATTATACAGACTACTACAGAGTATGTAAACGGAATGATTTCTAATCAGGAGTATCTGATAAACGGCAAGGAACTTGAAGAATATAGCAGGGCGGAACTTAAGATGATACGAGGCTCACGTCCTGAATACCTAATTATGCCGGCAACATTTGGCATGTGGATGACTATAATGATGCTTTACATCTTCTGCACCAAGACTGGATGTGACTTTATTAATTGGATACAAAAGCATTGTCTGCGTAACAGGGCAGGAGAGAGCGTAGAGTTGAGGCCCATTGCACATCATTCGGCCATGGTTGTCTTTATGGAGTGGAATGTGATGATGTGGGGTGTATATCTTGTCTTGATGTTTTGCTATGATCCGGTATTCCTTGGTCAAAGCCATCCTGTTACTTTGATATTTGCTCTTGTATGTCTTGTGGGGGCGATTCTGATGTTGAAGAAGCAGTTGCATATATCTTCATGGGGTAGGAACATGCGCTTTGCCTTAGCAACGGTAATAGTGTTCTGGTCTTTTGTTGAGATAGCTGCACGTAATGGCTTTTTCAATGAGATATGGACTGATCCGATGAATCATTTGGTAGGAATGGGTGTGATATTCGCTGCTTTCATAGCGGTGATAGGTGCGACGTTGTTTTTCTCGCGCTATATTACGGTAGATAGTGAGTAGAGTTATATAGGGTGTCTGTTGATTCGCGATATTGGCTTTCTGGTGCCAGGTGAGATTGTAAAAGGTGTTAACAGAAAGCGTTTTGGAATTTAAAACCTTGAAATATTTTGGGATTTCTCTCTAATTTTAGTAATTTTGCGTTTAAAACCGTAGAGTTACTAATACTTGGTGGAAAAAACAAACGAGTTTGTTTTGTTCTTATCTCGTTTTTTCGTAACTTTGCAAAATGATTAAACAATGAATTATGATAACAGTAAGTAATATAACAAAATCCTTTGGTAAGTTACAGGTGCTAAAGGGCATAGACTTGCATATAGACAAGGGTGAGGTGGTCAGCATCGTCGGACCAAGTGGCGCAGGTAAGACTACACTGCTGCAGATAATGGGTACGTTGGATAGTGCTGATAGCGGAAAAATCGAGATTGACGGCGTGGATATCACAGCCTTGTCAAGCAACAGACTTGCAGATTTTAGAAATAGGAATATAGGTTTTGTATTTCAGTTCCATCAGCTTTTGCCAGAGTTTACTGCAGAGGAGAATGTAATGATTCCTGCTCTGATAGCTGGTACAAAGCGTAGTGAAGCAAAAGCGCGTTGCAAGGAATTACTGGCGTTTCTCGGTTTGGAGGATAGGGCAGGGCATAAGCCTGCAGAGCTGTCTGGCGGTGAGAAACAACGTGTGGCAGTTGCACGTGCGCTTATAAATAATCCTGTGGTGGTATTTGCCGATGAACCTTCTGGTTCGCTCGATACCAAGAATAAACAGGAATTGCACCAACTGTTTTTTGACTTAAGAGAAAAATATGGTCAGACATTCGTAATAGTAACTCATGACGAGGAACTGGCAAAGATAACAGATCGTACCATACATATTAAGGATGGTATGGTGTATAGTGATGGCATAATAACAAAGGAGGAAATCATTGATGGAGAAACTGAAACTGGGACAGTGGAATAAACTGAAGGCTACCTGGAAGGTGGATTTTGGTATGTATCTTGAAGGAGGAGGATATGATGGTAAGATTCTTCTTCCGGAACGTTATGTACCAGAAGATCTGAAAATCGGTAACGAGATAGATGTTTTCCTTTATCTTGACAACGAGGAGCGTTTGGTTGCGACTACGTTGGAACCAAAGGCGATGGTGGGTGATTTCGCATATCTGGAGGTTGCTTGGGTCAATGAGTATGGCGCATTCCTTGATTGGGGATTAATGAAGGATTTATTCTGCCCGTTCCGTGAGCAGAAACGTCGTATGGAGAAGGGACGCTCATATATAGTACATGTTCATGTGGATGAAGAGAGTTACCGTATTATGGCTTCGGCTAAGGTAGAGAAGTTCCTTGCTCCTACTCCTCCACGCAGACTGTCTGCTGAGGAAGGTGGACTGCATATTGACCAAGAGGTAGAACTGCTTATTTGGCAGAAGACTGACCTTGGTTTTAAGGTGATTATTAATAATCGTTATGCAGGTTTGCTTTATGATACGCAGGTGTTCCGTAATATTCACACGGGTGACCGGGTAAAGGGATACATCTCGAATATTCGTTCGGATGGTAAGATAGATTGCTCTCTGCAGCGTTATGGTCAGCATCGTCAGCATACGGAAGACTTTTCTGCTCGGTTACTTAGATACCTTGAAACTCAGGGGGGAAGATGTCGTTTAGGAGATAAGAGCGATGCTGAGGAAATCAAGGAACAGTTTGGGGTAAGCAAACGTACCTATAAGCAGGCTGTAGGCGATTTGTATAAACGCAGATTGATACGTATTACTGAGAATGGGATAGAGTTGGTGTGATATAAGAACGAAGTCATGATATGTCAGTGTCTATTGCTGGATAGTATGTTGGTGTTTAAGACAATATATCATTTTCAGATACTTGGCTATAGATAAAATAGTAAGCCTCGATGTTTCTGCCGAAACACCGAGGCTTATTTCTTATTCTTGTGTTATTAGTCTTTTGTCAGGGATGTCGTTTGCTGATATACATATTTATTCATCAGCATTGAAGAAATCACCTCCCCATCCTTTAGCTCCGATATCTTCAGGATCTTCGACTGGAGTTTCTTCCTCTTTACCTTCACCACCAGAACCAGCTAATAATTGATTCTCTATATCGAATGTTATTTCCTCAAACTCTGGTGTTATATATTTTTTTTTCATCATCGTTTTATAATCTTTTATGTTTTGTCTGAAAACTATCTAATAACCTATACTTTTGCAAAGTTACATATAAAAAATGAAACTAAAAAGGAAATTGTGTGTAAATTTAATAAATTTAACACATTCGCGTGCTTTTATATAAATAGCAAGCCGTTATTGCTTATTTTCTGTAATATTTCTTTCCCTTTTCATTGATTACGATGCCCTTGTAGTCTTCGTCTACAGGCTGGCCTGCAAGGTTGAAGAATCTATGTGAACCATCGTTGTTCGTAGAATCAATCTGCTTGATCGCTGTTGTTTCATCTTCGTCTTCTTCACCTATGAATGAGCTTATGCCCTTTGCTGATGCAGTTGTGCTAGTGAATTTTGATATGAGATAAGCTTTACCTGCTGGTATAGTCAATGATGTGCTTGCTACGGTGAATTTTCCATCGGTTGCAGACAATACATAAACCATATATGGTTCAACTGAACTTACTTCAAAATCTTCGGTTAGAGAACCGCTTAATCGATTTTCTAATCCATCATTCAGTTCCTCACATGTACCTATAGGAATACGATATTTTTTTCCGGGTTCGCCATAAAGTAATATTGGCTCACCTGCAGGAACCTCTTTTACTTGTTTTGTGTATATGCTATCTTTGGTCTCTTCCGTAACAATAAATGCCCTTAAATCTTTTGTTTCATAGAAATCAAGTGGGTGTTTTGATATGTATGTTATTTTACCCGTAGAGTTGATCTCTACTTCTTCAGAACCTCTGTAAGCAGAAAGAATGTATGCTTTTCGAGCCGGTATTTCCAATGTCTTCGCTGCTACGGTGAATGTACCTTGTTTGTTTATTACATATACGTTGGCATTCCAATCTGATACTTTGTAAGTATCGGTTGTACTACCTTTTAGTATATTGTCAACGGTTTGTACACATTGACGTATTGGTACATTGTATGTAGTGTTAGGCTCTCCTTTTATGATGAATGCGCTGCCTTCGGGCAAACGCTTAACAGTGTTGTCGATAAAGATACTATCAAAGGTTTCTGATTTTACAACAGAAACGGTAACTCCTTTGACGGTTTCGAAATCGAGTGGGTAATCTGAAACCCAACTGGTATATCCATACTCATTTGTGGTAATAGGTTCCGTTCCATTATATTCAGAAACAAAGAATGCCTTACCAGCAGGGATGGTCAGATTTCTTGAAGCAATCGTGAACTTACCTGTTTTAGCTGAGATAACGTATACTTTTCCCCAGGAGTCACTAACAGGATATGCTTTGTCATGATAGCCTACCAGCTTGTTTTCGTAGCCGAGGTTTACACAGGTTCCAACTGGAATCACGTATGTCGTGTCCTTTTTACCTCTAAGTACGATAGGACAGTCTGTCGGAACTTCACTTACTTTTTGTGTAATGATTTCTGTAGGTGTTTCATCCTTTACAACTAAGACGCTAAGATCTTCGAAGCTACTGAAGTCAAGTGGGTGGGAGGTAACCCAAGTTGCCGCACCTGCTACACCAGTCTTAATACGTTCCACACCGATTTTGCTAGAGATATAATAAGCTTCTCCTGCAGGTACAACGTATGAAGGCTCTGCTTTCACGAAATCAGAAGAGTTCTGCTTTACGACATATACGAAGTAATCCTGATTGATAACGTTGAAGTCTTCGGTAAGAGAACCCTGTAGCTTGTTTGCTGTCACGTTTGTCGTAGTTCCGGCAATGATAGGTACTTCATAGATCGTGTTAGCTGTACCTCTGACAAATATTGGTGTGCCAGCAGGTGCCTGTTCAATTTCCATTTTCTCTATAGTGCCATATGTTGACTCTGATATGCCAATGTATGCTCTGAGTTCAATCGAAGAGAAGTCAAGTGCATTTTGTGTTATATATGTTGCTACACCATTCTCGTTAGTCTTGATCTGTACGTAACCTAAGTCAATGATACGCTCATATTGAGAGATGAAATATGCTTCGCCAGCAGGAACGACATATCCTTCTGGCATGCGCTCAAAGTTACCGGTTGTAGCATTGAGTGCATATACATAATTAGGCGTATCACTTACATTGAAGTTCGTTTGAGAACTAATCAGTTTGTTGTCTGCAAGAGTTCCTGATACTGTGACAACAGGTATCGTATATGTGCTGTCTGCAACTCCACCTGTAACATAGAATGCTGTTCCTGCAGGAATCTCGCTTTCATTTCTTGGTATTATACCAGTCTCGCTTTCACCGGTAATGATATATGGTCTGAGAGCAACCTCTGTAAATGAAAGAGACTTATCGCTCGTCAGTGAAGCAGTTCCGCTTGCGTTGGTACGTATTTGAACAAAACCCTTGTATTTAGATTTCAGGTATGCAGTACCCGCTTTGATTGTTGGTACGGCGTTCTTGTCTATTACATCAAGTGCAAGAGTATTGCTGGTCGTTGACAGGACATATACAAGAGAGTCTGTACTTGCTGTGTTAAAATCTACAGATGAAGAACCTTTAAGTTTGTTATTTGTGATCTTTTCAGTGTTAGTACCGACTTGGATATGATATGTTTCGTTTGGATCACCAACCAATATAATGCCTGTCTCCGCAGGGATGCTTTCTACTGGGGTGAATTCGAAACCATTTTGCAGTGATTCACTTGTAACGATGTAAGCTTTAAGATTACCGACATCTGAGAAATCAAGAGGCTTGTTGTAAACAATAGCAATCTTTCCTGTCTCGTCGAGTGTTAAGTCGTAATACTCTGCTACATCCAATGGTGAAAGGTAATAAGGTGTACCTGCATTGACAGTGGCATTATTATCGGCAAGTACCAATTTGCCTTCGTTAGAGTCGAATACGTATATTGGCTTAGAGTAGTCACTGACTTTTATGTCAGAGTTGGAAACTGTCAAAAGGTTATTTCCTTGCATTATAGATGCGGTACCTAAAGCCACGTTGTAAGTGGTGTTCGCTGTTCCTTTAAGTATGAATGGTTCGCCTGCAGGAACTTCGGCTATATCCTTGTCTGTGAATACACCACTTCGTATTTCAGAATCGAATACGAATGTTCTTGCATCACAATTGCTGAAATCAAGTGGGTTACGGCTAACATGTAGTGCATAGCCGTTAGCATCAGTCGTGACAGTTTCAAAGTTAGAGCATATAGTTATTCCCTTAACATTTACTCCCTCTGGTATGTCAAGTAAAACAGTGCTTGCGTTAGCTCTGAAAATATGTTCGTAGATGGTTGAAGCACCACTTAGGTAAGTACCACCAGAGGTGATCGATACTTCATCGCCGTCAGTTTCAACGAATATGTATTGACCATCTCCGAGACCGTTTATGCCAATTCCGTCAGCTTCGTCAAGGTAAGATGTCTCGTCATTGTCTTCACTGATTTCATTGTTGACAGGTTTTGTGCTAATGATACCTTTTCCTGCCTGCAGATAATAATAGGTGCTGCTTGTCAGACCTAAGTTATTATTCACGTTGACAGAGATGTTCTGTGAGTTGTTAGTGAACTGCTTTATGTTATAGATTGGCTTTGTTTCAACAGAGAATGCCGCACTGCTGCCTAAGACTATATTCTTTTTGTCAGTACCATAGGTGTTGGCATCTACCAAAGTAGTAAAGTCCTGAGTCCAGATTTGTGGAGCTTGAGGACGTGCAGATGTCTGCATCATTGCAGTTCCAGATTTTGTGTAACCGTCTGCGGTGATGTAAGCTCTTACTACAGAACCAGGTGTTACATACGCAATTTCTCCTGGTGCTATTTGTGTGACACTTCCTCCATCTATGCTATAGTATATTATAGGTGTTTTTGGGGCAACGGCAATACCTTCGTAGTTTGGCACCACGTTGAAAGCATATCCTTGCTCACTATCGTATGATGTCTTTATAATGTCAGGGAGCGGAATTTTTATTTTCTCTATGCCTGCTCCTGTTTCAAAACTAATTACCTGTGATGATGTTTCGTTTTCACTATTATATGCATAAGCATAGATTGTGTTGGTGCTTGTCTGCACCTCCCCTGTGTACTCATTCCAGCCTTCTGCTCCTGCATCCAGCTGACTTTCCGACCAGTAGATTTTAGCTCCGTCGGTAGGACATGTAAGTGTGAACATCCTGTCCTTGTCGTATGCTCCTGTAATGGCATATTCTGGCTCAGAACATGGGGTGTCATCTACTTCTACATCTGTCGTCAGGAGGAAATTATCAAGATTTAGTATGCTAATGAACTGTGACTCCTCGAGAGTGTTGTAAAAGCTGGCGAATATTCCATTTAAGGCTCCGATCGTTTCAGGATTTATATTAACACTTACTTCTGTGTTATTGCATATAAAAGTAAGCGTTGCATTATTTGTATCAGCGTTTGTACACTTTATTTTAAAGTTATACAATTCGCTGTTATTTATTCTGAAAGTTTTCTCAGTTTTAATACCTCCGAGAATGATTTCGTATATTGCATATTGTCCGCCACCATCATTATGATCTTCCAATTTATTGAGTACCAGGTATGTTCCGTCAGAAGTTAGGTCTTCTTTAGAAGGCAAGTTTACTTTGGTACCAGTGAAGCAGAATTGTCTTGGAAAACCCAGCGTCTGTTGATAGGCGTCAAAACTTCTAACATCTACAGATACAGTCCAATTATCTCTTTTTATGGTTTTGTCATAATCGAAATTTATGTGCATGTAAACGTCGTCGTAACCATCTATTGTCAGAATGCCCTTGTCAGAATCTCCTGGCATAGCCTTCTCTCCTGGTGCAGCATGTACATAATCGTCTGCAAAATTGTGGTCGGGGTCTGCCCCTTCTGATTCCACCATATATGCATCATATGCATAGATGTCACTGAACAGAAAATCATCGATACTGGTCTTTCCTGGTCCCAAATCGCAATTCTCCTCCCATATAGTACGTGTCACAGTACCAGCCTGCACTGTTGAATTGAATAGTGCAAGCATAACGATTAGAATATGTAATATTTTTTTCATACGTATGTTTTTGTCTGCTTTTGTATAAGGTGCCATGTTAAATTATCTTTGCTTTGTAATGAAATTTTCGTATTAGGATTCTGTTCGTATTTTGTTGCGTTATCCTGTTATTTTAATACGCTCAATTTACTAAGAAAATGAATTTTATAAGCAAAGTTACTCATAATTTTGTAAATAAAACCAAAATATAATATAATTTAACAAAATTTAAAAGAATAATTGCCTGATTTTGTTTTATAGTGCATATTTATTAGTTTGCATTTTCTGAAATGTATAGTAGGCGGACGAGGCGAATATCTTCATCGGAATAATCGCCGTCAAACTCTTCGAAAGCATCATCCAGCGAGTCTGTTTCTGCCTCTGCGAAATAGTCGTAGATGTCATCGAATTGTTCTTCGTCCATAGTGCTTTCCACATAGTAGCGGATGTCAAGACGTGTTCCGCTGAAAACTATAGCTTCCAGCTCGTCAAGTAGTTCCGAGAATTTGATGTGCATTGATGATGCTATTTCGTCAAGTGGCATCTTACGGTCAATGCAGTTTATCATTTTCACCTTTCCTGCAGACTTGTTTGCTACGCTTCGCACTCGAATGTCTTCAGGTCGTATGATGTCGTTTTCTTCGCAATATTGCTTTATCTGGTCGATGAAAGGCTGACCGAATTTGCGTGCCTTGCCTTGTCCTACCCCTTGTATTTTCTGTAGTTCTTCCATAGTGGTAGGATACATGGTAGCCATCTGTTCCAGTGATGCCTCCATAAACACGATGTATGGTTGTACTCCTCTCTTTCGTGCTTCGTTGCGTCGAAGCTCCTTCAGTATGGAGTATAGTTGTTCGTCAAGTGCGCATCCTGTGGTTACGCTCTCTGTAGAATCCTCTGTGAATGTGTTGTCTTCTGTTGCGTAGAAAGGCTGTGGGTTCTTGAGCCAGCGTTTTCCTGCAGCTGTTATCTTTAGTAATCCGTATGATTCAATATCCTTGCGCAACAGTCCCTCTACGATAGCTTGACGTATGATAGGGCTCCACAATTTGTCGTTCATACCTTCTCCGCATCCGAATTCGGGATGTGTGTCATGGTGGTGCGACTCGATGTCGTCTGTGGCTCTGCCTTTTACGAAGTCAATGACATAGTTAGAACGGAAATTCTCCTTTACCGCCAATACTGCGGTCAGTACTGCCTTCAGTCCTTCCGTTGCTTCGATCTTAGTCTTTGGGTGACGGCAGTTGTCGCAATTGCCACAATTGTCCTTTGGGTATTCCTCGCCAAAGTATTTCAGCAACATCTTTCTTCTGCAGATAGAAGACTCTGCATACGCCTCCGTTTCCTGCAGCAGGTGTTTGCCTATCTCTTGTTCAGCCACCTGCTTGCTGTCCATGAACTTCTCAAGTTTCTGAAGGTCTCTGTGCGAGTAGAATGCTATGCATATACCCTCACCGCCATCTCTTCCTGCCCTGCCGGTCTCCTGATAGTATCCTTCAAGCGATTTGGGTATGTCGTAATGTATTACGAAGCGTACATCCGGCTTGTCTATTCCCATACCGAATGCTATGGTAGCGCATATAACCTCTATGCGTTCCATCAAGAAATCGTCCTGCGTACTGTTGCGTACTGCAGGATCTAATCCGGCATGATATGCCGCAGCCTTTATGTCGTTGGCTTTCAGAACCTCAGCCAGTTCCTCAGCCTTCTTCCTTGACAGACAATATACTATACCGCTCTGTCCGTCATGCTGTTTTATGAATTTTATTATCTGCTTGTCAACGTCAGCCGTTTTCGAGCGTACCTCATAATAAAGGTTAGGGCGGTTGAAGGAACTCTGAAAGTCCTTTGCGTCCACTATGTCGAGGTTCTTCTTGATGTCAGCCCTTACCTTCTCCGTCGCTGTCGCCGTCAGTGCTATTAACGGAGCCTTACCTATATCGTTTACTATAGGACGTATGCGTCTGTATTCAGGACGGAAGTCGTGTCCCCATTC
>DGHL01000036.1:3271-9662 GCA_002392645.1 Prevotellaceae bacterium UBA3849 | reverse complement strand
CATGTCCCCATTCCGATATACAGTGTGCCTCGTCTATGGCATAGAATGAAATGTTCACGTTACGCAGGAAGTTTACGTTTTCCTCTTTCGTAAGTGATTCCGGTGCGAGGTAAAGCAGCTTCGTAGTACCGTTAAGCACGTCAGTCTTCACTTGTTCTATTGCCGCCTTGTTCATTGACGAGTTAAGGCAATGGGCCAATCCGTCGTGCTCGCTGATACCGTTTATCGCATCCACCTGGTTTTTCATCAGTGCGATGAGTGGAGATATTACGATAGCCGTGCCTTCCATCAGCAGTGAAGGCAACTGGTAGCACAGCGACTTGCCACCTCCCGTAGGCATAAGCACAAAACAATCGTTGCCATCAAGCAGGTGCCTGATGATTTCCTCCTGTTGTCCTCTGAATGAGTCGAAGCCGAAGTATCGTTTCAGTTTTTCTGTCAGGTTGATTTGCATTTGACTGTCTTGTTTATATCTTTGCCTTGATAGCCGGGAGTTTACAATTTATTCTCTAATTGCTTCTCGGCGTATTCTTTTGTAACTTCAAACTTTGTAATGTTCTTTGACGGAGCTTCGTACATGGCATCCGTCATGATGTTCTCCACGATGGAGCGCAGACCGCGAGCACCTAGTTTGTACTCCACTGCCTTATCTACTATGAAGTCAAGGGCCTCAGTGGTAAACGTCAGTTCTATCTTATCCATTTCAAACAGTTTTATATACTGCTTTACGATGGAGTTCTTTGGTTCTACGAGTATGCGTCGCAGTGTATCGTGGTCGAGCGGGTTAAGGTGTGTCAGTACAGGCAGACGTCCGATGATTTCAGGTATCAGGCCGAAAGACTTTAGGTCTTGCGGTGCAATGTACTGCATCATGTCGTTCTTGTCTATATTACGTACGTTCTGTACACTGTTGTAACCCACGGTATGCGTATTCATGCGCTGTGCTATCTTACGCTCTATACCGTCGAATGCGCCACCGCAGATGAAGAGGATGTTCCTGGTGTCCACGTGTATGTAGTCCTGGTCTGGATGTTTGCGTCCACCCTTTGGTGGCACGTTCACCATGGTTCCCTCCAGCAGTTTCAGCAAACCCTGCTGCACACCCTCGCCGCTTACGTCTCGCGTAATGCTTGGGTTGTCGCTTTTGCGTGCAATCTTGTCTATCTCGTCGATGAACACTATTCCGCGCTGTGCAGCCTCCAGGTTATAATCTGCCACCTGCAGCAGTCTGCTCAGTATGCTCTCTACGTCCTCGCCCACGTATCCAGCCTCAGTAAACACTGTGGCGTCCACTATGGTGAAAGGCACGTTAAGCAATTTGGCGATGGTTCTTGCCAGCAAGGTCTTACCCGTACCGGTAGAGCCTACCATTATAATATTGCTCTTTTCAATCTCTACGCCATCTTTGTCCGCAGGCTGTGACAGTCGCTTGTAGTGGTTATATACGGCTACAGAGAGATATTTCTTAGCGTCGTCCTGTCCTACTACGTACTGGTCAAGATATTCCTTTATTTCCTGTGGCTTTGGTACGTTGCTGAAGTCAGGCGCTGATGTGTTACCGTTTGTATTGGCAGCACCCTCGGCATTGCTTGCGTTACCGAGGGTCTTTGCTATGTTGTATGCCTGTGCGGCGCATTCATCGCATATAAAACCGTTCAAGCCGGTGATGAGCATGCTTACCTCACCCTCGCTGCGACCGCAGAAGCTGCATCTGTTCTCCTTTTTCTTTGCCATTGTGTATTTTACTTCTTCACCAATACCTGGTCTATCATGCCATACTCCTTAGCCTCTTCTGCCGTCATCCAGTAGTTACGGTCAGAGTCAGCCCATACCTTGTCGTATGGTGTGTGAGAATGGTTGCTTATTATGGTGTAGAGTTCTTTCTTGAATTTCTGGATCTCCTTAGCTTCGATCTCGATGTCTGAAGCCTGTCCCTGCACGCCTCCCAAAGGCTGGTGTATCATCACACGGCTGTGTGGCAGTGCAGAGCGCTTGCCCTCCTGTCCTGCAACGAGCAACACTGCACCCATTGATGCAGCCATGCCGGTGCATATCGTAGCCACGTCGCTTGAAATGAACTGCATGGTGTCGTATATGCCGAGTCCGGCAGTAACGCTACCGCCAGGGCTGTTGATATAGATAGATATATCCTTGCCAGGGTCTGTAGAGTCAAGATACAGCAGTTGTGCCTGTATGGTATTGGCTGTATAGTCGTTGATCTCTGTACCGAGGAATATGATTCTGTCCATCATCAGGCGTGAGAACACGTCCATCTGTGTGACGTTCAGCTGACGTTCCTCAAGTATATATGGGTTGAGATACTGGTTCTGGGCAGCCATTACATCGTCGAGTGCCATTCCGTTCATACCGAGGTGGCGTGTGGCATACTTTCTGAAATCACTTGTCAAGTTCATATTGTGCTTCCTATATTATAATATGTGTATTTGCTATCTATGAATATCCTTTTGCCGACATTCATATACAAAGTTACTAAAAAAAAAATATTCTTGCAAATTTTTTATTGTTTTTTTACTCCTTGCGTTGCTCACCAGCCCTATTTTCTGTGCAGATTACTTTCCGTCACTCAGGAATATGTTTACTATCTGGTTTGCATCTGCCATCGTAACGTCGCCGTCACAGTTCACATCGCCGGCATCCACATTGAAGTCGGCAGGCTTGTCGGATGCAAGGAAATAGTTCACCACGGCGTTGGCATCCGCCATCGTAATCATGTCGTCATTGTTTACGTCACCCAGCACGATACCGTGCCCAGGCTGTCCCTTCCATCTCATGGTAGCATAGGTGTATTCTATTGAGCCTGCTCCCCCACCGGTTTCACATAAGAAACTACATTCATACAAACCGCCGAGTTTTATTCCGAACTCCTCCCACTTCGTGAAATGTTCTGACACTGACACATGACCACAATGGCGGGTATTGCGACGAATGGCATATATCGTTTCAAAATTGGAGGTACCGATTATGCTTGGCGCATTGTAGCGCTGAACCTTGTATAAATCGTAAGTGTCTCCGTCAAAAGTGTATGTCCCTTTTTTAACACTCCAGCCCAGTAAGAGTGAACTTCCTTCAAAATAGTCATCTACAATGTAGTATTCGAGCAAAGGGGTCTTTGTCCAGCCATAGATTCCGATGTGGGAATAGTTACCGGCAGTACCTTGTCTGGTGTAGCAGTACTCTGCCGAAATACGTCCAAGCTCTGTATGCTTCTTTGCAGCCGAACCGTCGTAATACCCTACATGTGCAAGAAAATCACCACAATTGTACCAACTTGCTTTGAATGCGCAGTCGGCATCTCCACCGAAACAAGTTACACTCCCGGCATTTGATTCACTCCACAGCTCGACATGGTAGCCATTACCTATATCTTTACTTACGTTACCAGTAAACACTGTGCCACCACTCAATTGTTCTGTCATTGAACATGGATCTTTCTGCGCCTTTACATTGCAGACGCCCAACATGATTATTGACAGCAACGCTGCCCGTCTGAAACTGATAAACATTTTTTCAAATTCCATCTGCTAACTTTTATTACTTCTGTCTTACAAACACGTTGATAGGTGTACCCGTCAGAGTCCAGTGAGAGCGCAGCTGATTCTCGAGGAAACGGCGATACTGCTCCTTCACGTACTGTGGCAGGTTGGCATAGAATACGAATGTAGGAATCTGTGTGTCGGGTACCTGTGTGCAGTATTTTATCTTGATATACTTACCCTTCACCGACTGTGGCGGTGTAGCCTCGATGATAGGCAGCATCACCTCGTTAAGTTTGCTGGTACCTATGCGTGCCTTACGGTTGAGATATACCTCCTTGGCGGTCTCGAGCACCTTGAAGATACGCTGCTTCGTTATGGCAGATGCAAAGACTATAGGGAAGTCCACGAACGGTGCCATCCTCTCGCGTATTGCGTTCTCGAATGTCTTGATGGCTATCTGGCTCTTGTCCTCTACCAAGTCCCACTTGTTCACCACCACTACCAGCGACTTGTTGTTCTTCTGTATCAGCTGGAAGATGTTCATGTCCTGCGCCTCTATGCCTCGGGTGGCATCGATCATCAGTATGCAGACGTCTGAGTTCTCTATGGCACGTATCGAGCGCATCACGCTGTAGAACTCCAGGTCTTCGCTCACCTTGTTCTTCCTGCGTATGCCGGCTGTGTCAACGAGGTAGAAGTCGAATCCGAACTTGTCATAGCGTGTATAGATAGAGTCGCGCGTTGTACCGGCAATGTCGGTAACGATGTTACGCTCCTCACCAATGAATGCGTTGATGATGCTTGACTTTCCGGCGTTAGGTCTGCCTACCACAGCGAAGCGTGGTATGTTCTCCTCTATATCCTCCTTCTGCTCCTTCGGCAGTTTCTCCAACACCGCGTCGAGCAAGTCGCCGGTACCGAAACCGGTCACGGCGCTTATGCAGAATGGGTCGCCGAGTCCGAGTTTGTAGAAGTCTGCTGCATAATATTGTTGCTCGTTGTTGTCGGTCTTGTTGCTCACGAGTATCACGGGCAGTTTTGTCTTGCGTAGTATCTGTGCCACGTCGGTGTCGAGGTCCGTCACTCCGGTCTGCACATCCACGAGGAACAATACGAGGTCTGCTTCCTCGGTAGCCACCCTCACTTGGTCGCGTATGGCTCCCTCGAAGACATCGTCGCTGTTCACCACCCATCCTCCGGTGTCAACCACGGAGAATTCCTTACCATTCCATTCGCACTTGCCGTATTGGCGATCGCGCGTAGTTCCTGCCACGTCACTAACGATAGCATGACGTGTCTTTGTCAATCTGTTGAAAAGTGTTGACTTGCCCACATTAGGACGTCCAACTATTGCTACTAAATTTCCCATAATTAATTAAAGCCCCTCCCTCCCCTCCCCGTGGGGGAGGGCTTTGGATTACCGTTACTCCATCGCCATGACTTCTGCAAATGGTAAATCCGGAAAGATGTGATTACTTATTGTTTTATATACTTGAAGCCCATTGGTCCCCTCCCCGTGGGGGAGGACTGTGGATTACCTCTGCTTCGTCAATTAGATTTCCGCAAATGGCAAATCCGGACAGACATATTTATTTATTGTTTTCAATACTTGTTCTTTACTCTCTATGACCATTTCATTCGCAAAACGAATCACGGTATACCCCTGCTTCTCCAAGCAACGTTGCCTCACCTCATCATTCTCTCTGTTCTCTTTTCCTTCATGACATTCTCCATCCAACTCTATAATCAGATTATGTTCAAGGCATACGAAATCGGCTATATAATCTCCTATTATATATTGTCTTCTGAACTTCGTTCCCTGTTTGCCCCGTCTGAGTTCTCTCCACAATATCTCTTCTGCCTTGGTCATGTTATGGCGATTAAACTTGGCATAGTCCTTTAGCAACCCGTGCCTGTCTCTGTGTGCCGTCTTATATAACGGACATTCCTTCGCCATTTCCCAATATTATATTTATACAAAAACTATTTTTATTAATACATACCCCCACGAAAAGACGAGAAAGCCTTACGTAATCCAATTCCCTCCCCCACGGGGAGGGCAGGGAGGGGCTCGGGGCTCTTTTATTCTGGATTATATCCGAAGCTGTTAAGTTCTTTTGCGTTGTTGCGCCAATCCTTGTCCACCTTTACGTATGTCTCCAGGAATATATGTTTGTCAAAGAACTTCTCCAGGGTCTTGCGCGCCTCAGTGCTCACCTTCTTCAGCGCAACGCCCTGATGACCTATTATGATACCCTTCTGCGAGTCACGCTCCACGTATATCACCGCACGGATGTCGATGCGCTTGTCCGACTCCTTGAACGACTCACAGCGCACCTCCACAGAGTAAGGTATCTCCTTGTCGTAATACAGCAGGATCTTCTCACGTATTATCTCCGTGACGAAGAAACGTGCAGGCTTGTCCGTCAGCTGCTCCTTGTCGAAATACGGAGGCGAGTCAGGCAGCAACTCCTTGATTCGCGCAAGCAGCATGTCAACGCCAAACTTGTTCTTTGCCGATATAGGCAATATCTCTGCGTTTGGCAGCAGGGAGTGCCACTTCTCCACTATGTCGCCAAGCTTCTTCTGGTCGCTCTGGTCAATCTTGTTGATCAGCAGTATGACGGGTATCGTCATCTTTGCCACCTTGTCGAGGAAGTCCTTGTTCTTCTCCGGGTTCTCCACCACGTCGGTGACATACAGCAGGATGTCGGCATCCTGCAGCGCCGACTCCGAGAAGGCGAGCATCGACTCCTGCAATTTGTAGTTAGGCTTCAGCACGCCCGGTGTATCGTTGAATACTATCTGCATCTCGTCAGTATTCACGATTCCCATTATGCGGTGGCGTGTAGTCTGCGCCTTGAACGTAGCAATCGAAATACGCTCACCAACCA
>DGHL01000036.1:0-3212 GCA_002392645.1 Prevotellaceae bacterium UBA3849 | reverse complement strand
TCATGAGCGTACTTTTACCTACATTAGGATTGCCTACTATATTTACGAATCCTGCTTTATGCATATTCCTGCTAATTTAGAATTGAAGGTTGAGAATTGAAAATTACGATTCGCTCTTACTGCCATTCAGTACCAAATCATAACTTTCAACTTTCAGCTTTCAGCCTTCAATTTGAGAATTGAGAATTGAGAATTGAAAATTACGATTAGCTCTTACAGCCATTCAGTACCAAATCATAATTCTCAACTTTCAGCTTTCAGCCTTCAATTTGAGAATTGAGAATTGAGAATTGAAAATTACGATTCGCTCTTATAGCCATTCAGTATCAAATCATAATTTTCAACTTTCATTTTTCAATTTTCAATTTGAGACTTTCAACTTTCAACTTTCAATTTTCAATTTGAAAGATTTTACTTCGCGTCATATCCCCACTTATAGAAGCTTGCGCCGTGAACGAAGCCAGCTCCGAAAGCGGTAAGTATTATATTGTCGCCCTTCTTAAGTTTCTTTTCGAAGTCCCACATGGCGAGAGCAATGGAAGCCGCACTGGTGTTGCCATAGTGCTCGATGTTCACCAGAACCTTTTCCATAGGTACCTCAAGGCGTTTTGTCACAGCCTCGATGATACGCATGTTAGCCTCGTGAGGTATTATCCATTTCACATCGTCCTTTGTCAGGTTGTTGCGGCGCATTACCTCTTCCACGTCGTCAGCCATAGATGTCACGGCATAGCGGAAGACGGTGCGTCCTTCCTGATAGATGTAGTGCATGCGATGGTCCACGGTGTAGTGTGACGCAGGGCATACAGAACCGCCGGCCTTCATGTGGAGGAATGGCAGTCCCTTGCCGTCGGTGCGCAGGAATGAATCCTGGAAACCGACACCTTCCTCAGTTGTAGCTTCCATCATCACGGCAGCGGCACCGTCGCCGAAGAGCACGCATGTCTGGCGATCCTGATAGTCCACCATAGACGACATCTTCTCTGCAGCCACGCATATTATGCGCTTGTAGCGTCCGCTCTGTATGAAGGCAGAAGCCATGTCAAGTATATAGAGGAAACCGCAGCATGCACATGAAACGTCAAAGCCATGTGCGTTCTGCATTCCGAGTTTTCCTATTACTATAGAGGCATTTGAAGGGAATCGATAGTCAGGAGTGGTCGTTGCGCATATCACGCAGTCCACCGTCTGAGGATCTACCTGTGTCTTCTGCAGCAGTTCGCGGCAAGCCTTTCTTGCCATGTATGCCGAACCCAGTCCTTCCTCGTTGAGGATGCGACGTTCCTTGATGCCTACTCGTGTTGTTATCCACTCGTCGTTGGTCTCGACCATGCGTGACAGTTCCTCGTTAGTGAGGATGTACTCTGGCACGTAGCCGCCTACGCCAGTGATTACAGCATTTACTTTCTCCATATTTGTTCCAAAAAATACAATCGGTTAGGGAACATTAAAAGTTGAACATTATACATTGCCTTTTGCGGTAAATCATATAACATTCAACTTTTAACATTCAACTCTTTAAACTCAAGCCTTACTCGGCATCCTCCATCACGATAGCCTGCTTGCCACGATACTGTCCGCATGTAGGACATACTGTGTGGTAAACATAGTATGCACCACAGTTAGGGCATACTGCGAGTGTTGGAGCTACTGCCTTGTCGTGAGTACGACGCTTAAGTGTACGAGTCTTTGACTGTCTTCTTTTAGGATGTGCCATNNCACTTTGCCAAAGTAGGAGCAACTGCCTTGTCGTGAGTTCTTCTCTTAGCTGTTCTTGTCTTAGACTGTCTTCTTTTAGGATGTGCCATTTTGTTTTAAAATAATTTTTTTGTTTTAATTCTTAAGTTTCATAAGCTCAGCCCAGCGTGGGTCGATATCGCTTTCTGCAATCCCATCACCACTTCGGGTGGCTGACAGCTCTTCGAGCTTCTTTGTCATCGCATCATTACATTTTCCAGGTGCATGAACGTGCTTAATGGGTATCGCCAACGCTATCGTCTCATAAATCAGCCATGAGGTGTCGAGTATTCCTTCGTTCTCGTCCACCACTATGACGTCATCGTCCTCCGCTTCCGTCACCTCGCCGAGTTTGACCACGAAACTGCTTTCGCCGCTTACCGGCTGGTCCATGTCGTCAAGGCACAAGTCGCATTGCACTGTAACGCTGCCTTCGATCTTCAAGGCAAGGGCAAACTCACCTGTCGCTGCCTTGCGTATAGACAGCGTGGCGTTCACCTTTCCACTTTGGATCTCAGCATCGTCAAGACTCTGAAAGAAGCTATCATCAAGCAAACAGGAGAGTTCCAAGGAATCCTCCCTCATAGCCGTCAAATCTATTTTCAGTGTCTCTAAACTAAGCATTTTGATGCAAAGTTACTAATAATTCCTGAACTGACAAAATTTTTTTTGTTTTTTTTATATATATCAAGTGGAAAAGGGGAATTGGAGAAACACATTATTATTAATATAATTTGTTTCTAAAATCCGAGCGATGTTTTTTGGGGAAAGAAATTAAAATAATTAATCATAATTCTTTTAATAGGAAACACATTATTATTAATATAATTTGTGACAAAAATTAGAACTAATTCTTTGCAAGCAAAGCGTCACTGCGTGCCGAGCGAGAATAATTCGTTTCTAAAGTCTAAGCGCGATGTTTTTGGGGAAACCATAATTATGATTAATTATTATAATTTCTTTCCTTCAAAGGCAGTTTAAGTGCGATTGTGTTTTTTGAAACGAATTAAAATAATTATCCATAATTATTATTAATGAAATCTGCGAGAATGAATTTTTTCGTATTTAACTTGCGAATCCTTGCGATAGAAATCACCAAACTCAATTTTGGTGCTAAAAATCGCAAGGATTTTTCGTTTTTAGTAACGTATTGATAGTCAGTAATGTGCGTCAGACGGAAAATCGTCTGGAATGGTAAGGCATTGTAAAAGCATAGCTTTTACAACGTAATATGATAGCTTTTACCTTGTGAAAGCTATGCTTTTATGATGTAAAAAGATAGTTTTAGCGACGTAATATGATAGCTTTTACAAGAAAAAGCCCTCTTTTTTACAAAACTGATTGATAGAAAACGGAACTCTATTGGTAAATATTTCGACCATCTTTCTCTATTTTGCATTCTGAAGGAATGCTTCATTTGTTCACAAATTCTATGACTGCAAACCACGAATTATCACTTTAATTTTGCAGAGTGA
>DGHL01000099.1:29482-30109 GCA_002392645.1 Prevotellaceae bacterium UBA3849 | reverse complement strand
GGTCGTGGTACGGACTATTACTACAATACCAAGCGTGCTTCAAACAACGCTTCTAACTATACTACTCTCGGACAGATATTCGGAGATGTAGAGCTTAACATCACAGGTGGTCACTTCCACCATGCCACATCAGGTGCTGCCGCTTATAAGGGCGACGTATATGGTGCAGGTCTCGGTGTAGGAACCGTGGAGTTGGCAAACAGTGGGGCTGGTAACGGCACCAAGGGCGGCAGCGGAACATCCACTTACCTCACCGACATGGCACGAATCTACGGTACTACCAAGGTGAACATCACCGGCGGTATTATCGAGGGTAGCGTATATGGCGGCGGTGCTATGGGTGACGTAGGCTACGGCACGGCATCACGCGAGAGCGAAACTTACGAGATAGGAACAAAGAATGCCGTAACGGTAAAGATAGAGAACGCTACGGTGGGCGGCGACATCTTTGCAGGTTCAAAGAAGAGTGACATCTACGGCAGCACCGTGACAACGATAGAAGATACCGAGATAGGTGGCAACATCTTCGGTGGCGGTAACGGTGAGCTTGACGGCAGCGGCAACGTGACGGCTTCTGCCGACATCAAGGGTAACACTACCGTAACCCTCGGCGCAGGTTCATACTTC